>JASIJN010000268.1 GCA_030050125.1 Streptosporangiaceae bacterium
GTTCGATCCCGCAGCAGCCCCCCGTTGGCTGCTGCGCCGGGTTATGAGCGCGATTCCTGTCCGGGTGGCCTGTGGCCTGCGGGCACTCCATCGTAGGCCCGCCACCCGGTGGCCTTCGACCGGGTTGGCATCGCGCGCGGGGCCACCCGGCCGTGTACTTCCGGTAGCGGAGAGCTAGCGGGCAATATTGCGGGTAGGCAAGACTTGGTGGTGCCGTATACCCAGGCCCGGTCTCAGGGGCGGCCACCCAGGTAGGGGTAGTCATGTCGGGTTGGTTCGAGCAGCAAATCATGCATACCGGCCGACTGCCGCTGTTCTGCTTCTTTGTGGCCTTCGTCCTCGGCTTCGGTTTCATCCGGCTTTCGGTCCGGCTCATCCGGGCCCGGGTCCGGTGGTGGCCGGGCAACGTCGTGGTCGGCCCGGTGCACGTTCACCACATGGTCTTCGGGGTGGTGTTCACGGGCATCGGCGGGGTCGCCGAACTCGCGGCGCCGCAGTACCCGCCGGGCTGGCGGTCCGGCGCCGCGGCCCTGTTCGGGCTCGGCATGGCGCTGGTGCTCGACGAGTTCGCGCTCATCTTGCACCTGCGCGACGTCTACTGGAGCAACGAGGGCCGGGTGTCGGTCGACGCGGTGTTCATCGCGGCAGGCGTGACCGCGCTGCTGCTGCTGGGCATCACCCCGGTCGGAGTCAAGAGCGTGCCCGATTACCAGCGGCTGCTGCCAGGGACTGCGGGCGCGGTGGCCACGCTGCACCTGGCCGCGGCGGCGGTGTTCGCGCTCGCGTCGATCACGCTGTTCAAGGGCAAGATCTGGACCGCGCTTCTCGGCCTGTTCGTGCCGCTGGCGTTCATCGTCGGCGCGGTCAGGCTGGCCCGGCCCGGCTCGCCCTGGGCTCGCTGGCGCTATGCCGGCCGGCCGGGGAAGATGGCCCGGGCCGAGAGCAGGGAGCGGCGCCTGCGGGAGCCGGTCATCCGGGCCAAGGGCCGGATTCAGGACGTGCTCACCGGGCGGTACGACCAGCCGGCGATGGCCGCGGTGGAACATGGCCAGACGCCCGCGGCGGGGGTTCGTGGCCTGACCGGGCCGGGCGAGCAGGCGGGGGAGGCGTTAGACGATGTCGTCTGAGGCCAGGGGCCGTAACACTATTTGTCGGATATCGTCAGGTATGGGCGTTAATCCGTCGGAACGGCTGGTGACCAGCCGCGCCGAGCTGCAGCGCGAGTTCAGGCGGCACGAGGCCGCGGTGGGCGAGCCGATCGGCTACGGATCCGGGATCGCGCGGTGGCTGTCCGGGCAGCTTCCAGGCACCGACCCGAGGCAGCTGGGCTGGGGCATTCTCGCGGTGACGGCCATGCTGTTCCCGCTCCCCGACGACGGCGACCAGCGCTCCGGCCCTGACGAGCGAATCGGTGAGCGAACCTCGATGATCCTGGCCAGCCGGGTAGGTGAGGCACTGGTGGAGTCCGCGGCGCCCGCGGAGCCGCGGGCCGACGTTGCCGAGGTCGAGGTCGGGTCCGAACTGGCGGCGTGCGAGATGACGGGGGTGTATGGCGAGCTCATCGGGATCCGGCCGGGCTCGCCGGCCGCGGCCGCGGATTCGGCCGAGCTGCGTCACCAGTTCCAAGAGTCCATGGCCGTCGGGCTGGCCGAGATCCGGCAGCGGCTGCAGGATGAGCTGCCGGGGGCGGACGTTTCGGCGATCGGCTGGGCGCTGATCGGGACCGGAATGTCCCTGCTGGTGCAGACCAGCAGGATGCGGCGGTCGCCGCGACGGCGGCTGCTGTGGCGCCCGCGGCGCGGCGCCAGCGTGCGGACGAACGCGATGCGCAGCTCGCTGCTGCTGGCCGCGGTGGGCGATTACCTCGTCGAACCGGCCGCGTGACCGGGCCGGGCGCCCGCCGGTCAGCCGACCCAGATCGACCGCAGGACACGGTGGACGTTGCCGCCGATGACGGCGCGTATGGCGTCGTCGTCGAAGCCGTGCCGCACCAGCCAGCCGCAGATGTTGCCGAAGTTCTCGGTGGGGTTTTCCAGGCCGTCGACATACGGGACCGGCTCGAACGCGGGCCCGCGGGTGACCTGGGCGATGCCGAGCAGGTGGGCGAAGATCCGGTGCAGCTGGACGTGGTCGCCGTAGAGCGTGTCCGGCCCGAACGCGACGTGCTCGATGCCGACCAGGTCCACGCAGTAACGGAAGTGGTCCATGACCGACTCGATCGAGTGCCGGGGATGCGCGGCCGACAGCGTGGTGTGCGGGGCGGCGGACATTCCGATCACGCCCCCGGTCGCCGCGATGGCCCGCAGCACGTCGTCGGGCTTCATCCGGGCGGTGTCCCACACGGCCCGGGCCCCGGCGTGGGTCATCAGCACCGGCCGGTCGCTCACCTCGCACACGTCGAGGGCCGTGCGATCCGACGAGTGGGACACGTCGATGGCGAGACCCAGCTTGTTCATGCGGGTGACCGCACGCCGGCCGAACGCGGTGAGGCCGCCGTCGCGCGCCTCGGCCAGCCCGCTGCCGAGCGCGTTGGCATCGGAGTAGGCGATCCCGATCTGCCGCAGGCCCAGGCCGTACAGCACGTCGAGGCGGTCGATCTCGTTCTCGATCGGCGTGGCCGCCTCGAGACCGAAGACCAGGCCCACCCGGCCGGAGCGGTGCGCCTGGTCGATGTCCGCCACCGTGCGCACCGCCATGGCGCCGTCCTGGTGGGCCAGGTCGGCCTGGCGCATGCCCAGGTCGGTGATGATGTCGTCCCAGCGCCACGGCGCATGACCGGTCACGCAGGCCGTGCCGTCCATCATGTTGTCAAAGACCACGGTCAGCCCCGAGGCAGCCAGGCCCGCGTAGGCGGCGTGCTGGCGCCCGGTGCGGTACAGCTCCGGGGTCTGCTCCATCCGCAGCGGGAAGCGCACCGGGTGGTCGTGCAGGCTGATCACGATGCTGTCGCGCAGCAGCCGCCGCGCCCGCTGCTCCTGCTCCGGGGTCAGCCCGCCGGCGTAGGCCGGCACCCGGCCGAACTCGGGGGCCAGCTCGAAGGCCGGGTAGTCGCTGCCCGCGGTGAGGTAGGGATAGGCGCCCTCGTCAGCCACGGGAAACTCCGGCCGGGGCGAGGCGGTGCGGTCCGTCGGCGAGCAGCCGCCACAGCTGCTCCCAGGCCCGCATACCCTCGCGCAGCCTGCGGATGCGCAGGAACTCGTTGGGTGCGTGCAGCTTTTCGTCGGCGGTCGAGAACGAGAAGAACAGCGTCTTCACCCCCAGCACCTCCTCGAACAGCGCGGTAGCCGGAAGCGTGCCCGGGATGCACGCCTCGAGCACCCGCTGGCCGGGGTACACCTCCTCGAGCGCGGCCGCGGCGGCGCGGATGGCGGGATGGCCCGAGGGGATCGTGTAGGCGGGCACCCGCGCCTCATCGACGCGAACCGCGACGCGGACGCCCGGCGCCGGCTGCGCGCGGACATGGGTGACGATGGCCTCGATCACCCGGTCCGGATCCTGGCCGGGTACCAGGCGGCAGGACACGTGCGCCACCGCGGTGTGCGGGATCACCGTGTACCTCCCCCCGCCCTGCATGCCGTTGACCTCGAGCGTCGGCCGCTCCCAGAGGCGCTCCAGGGTGGTGTAGCCCGCCTCCCCCCGGCCCTGGGACAGGCCGAGACGGCCGAGGAACTCGGCCTCGTCGAAACCGATGGCGGCGATCTCGCGCCGCCGCTCGGCGGTGAGCGGGGGAATGCCGTCGTAGAAGCCGTCCACCGCGACCGTCCCGTCCGGGCGGTGCAGGCTGGCCACGATCCGGCTGAGCTCGTGCAGCGGGTTGCCGACGGTCCCGCCGTACCGCCCTGAGTGCAGGTCGGTGTCGGCGCCCTCGACGACGATGTCCATCGAGACCAGGCCCTTGGACGCGACCGACACCGAAGGCTCGGTCGGCCGCCACATCGCCCCGTCGGCCGAGATGACCAGGTCGGCGGCCAGGTCCGCGGCGTGCTCGCGGACGAAGGCCGGCAGGTGCGGGCTGCCGATCTCCTCCTCGCCCTCGAACAGGAACCTCACGTTGAGCGGGAGGCCGCCCTCCTGGGCCAGGAAGGCCTGGGCCACCTTGAGGACGATGAAGACCGGGCCCTTGTCGTCGGTCGCGCCGCGGCCCCGGACGACGTCGCCGTCCACGGTCAGCTCGAACGGGGGCGAGTCCCACTCCTGCGGCGAGCCCGTCGGCTGCACGTCGTAATGCCCGTAGACCAGGATCGTCGGTGCGTCGCCGGCGCCCAGCCAGTCGCCGCGCACCACGGGATGGCCGTCGGTCTCGACGAGGCGGCCGTCGGCGAACGCCAGCTGACCGGCCAGCCAGTTCGCGGCGGCGCGCATCGTCTCGGCGCTGGCGTCCCGGCTGACGCTCGGCACCGCGACGTACTCGCTGAGTTCGCGCAGGTAGCCGGCGTCGCCGGGGTCAAAGGAGAGCACTGCCGCCGTCGATCGCGATGGTCTGCCCGGTGACCCAGCCGGACCGCTCCGACACGAAGAACCGCACCCCGTTGGCGATGTCCGCCGGGTCGCCGAGCCGCCGGGTCGCGATGCCCTCGATCAGGTGCCGCTGGCCCTCCTCGCCGTAGCTCTCCCACTGCCGCTCGGTGGTCGGGTTGGACCGGATGAACCCGGGCGCGATGCAGTTGACCGTGATGCCGAACGGCCCCAGTTCCTTGGCCATCTGGCGGGTGAACCCGATCTGGCCCGCCTTGGCGCTGGTGTAGGCCTGGATCCCGGTCTTGCTGACGGTCAGGCCCGCCGCCGACGAGATGTTGACGATGCGGCCCCAGCGGCGCTCCTTCATCCCGGGGACGACCGCCCGGGTGCACAGGAACGCGCTGGTCAGGTTGGCGTTGACGACGGCGAACCAGTCAGCGGGCGAGACCCGCTCCACCGGATGGCCGACCTGCCCGCAGACGCCCCCGGCGCAGTTGACCAGGATGTCGACGTAGCCCTTCTCGGCGAAGAAGACCTCGACCGCCGCCGGGTCGGTGACGTCCACGTCCTGTTTGTCGATGCCGTGCACCGACGCCCCGTCGCCCCGGAGCGCCTCGGCGATGGCGGCGCCGATGCCGTGCGCGGTGCCGGTCACGACCGCGGTCTTGCCGGCCAGGCTCCCCGTCATCGGGCCCAGCCGTTTTCGAGCAGCGCCCTGACCTCGGCCACGCCGGCGTCCCACACGACCCGCATGTCGGCGTCCGGCCGGGCGTAGGCGCCGCCGAGCATGCCGTCAGGCGCGGCGGCGCGCACCTGCCCCGGGTCGAACTGCCCGACGAGCTCCCGGGGTATGACCGGCTTCTGGCCGGACGGCAGGTCGACCCCTGCCACCCGGGTCCACGCGAAGTTCTCCACCCAGCCTCCGTGCATCTGATCGCTGTCGAACTTGTCGGCGGCGGCCGCCGTCTGCGGCGCGTTGTACCAGCTGTGGAACAGCACCTGCACCCGCTCCGGCCGCGGCTGGCAGATCCACTCCCGGATGAACCCGGTCACCGGGGCGTTGCCGCCGTGCCCGTTCACGATCGCGATGCGGCGGAAGCCCTGGGCGGCCAGGCCGTCGAGAAGGTCCCGCATCACCTCGATGTAGGTGGTGATCCGCAAGCTCATGCTGCCGGGGAACGCGGCGAAGTAGGGAGCCATCCCGAACGGGAGCGCCGGCAGCACCGGAATGCCGAGCGGCTCCGCGGCCTCCACCGCGACCCGCTCGGCCAGGATCGCGTCGGTCCCCAGCGAGAGGTAGCCGTGCTGCTCAGTCGAACCGGTCGGCAGCACGATCCGGTCGTCCCGCCGCAGGTAGTCCTCGATCTGCATCCAGTTGCTCTCGAACACTCGCACACGCGGCCCCGGGGAGTTCTCGCAGGTCAGGGAATAAAACCCCTGGATGATAACGCAACGCACGGTACCGCCACGCAACCGGCCATAGCTTGACATCGAAAACTCAACGATCGTAGACTTCATCAGACGTTGAATTAATTCCGCCGGGAGGCCGCATGTGGGCGATGGTGGCCAAGGAGTTCCGCCAGCTGAGGCGCGACCGCCGAACGGTGGCGATGATGATCGTGCTACCGGTCGTGCTGCTGGTCGTGTTCGGCTACGCGGCCAACTTCAGCGTCAGCAACATCCCGACCGTGGTGACCGGGCCGGGCGCCGCGCAGGCGGCGGCGGTGCTGCGCGCTCCCTTCCACGTGACCGAGGTCGACCCCGCGGCCGGGCAGGCCACGGCGCGGTCCCGGCTGCAGGATGGCCAGGCGACCGTCGCCGTCGTGACCGGCGGCCCGGCGATCCAGGTGCTGATGGACGGCTCGCAGCTGCTGCCGGTGCTGACCGCCGAGGGCGCCCTGGCGAAGCTGGCGGCCGCCCGCGGCAGCAGCCCGGGGTCGCCGCCGGTCAGGGTGCAGATCCTCTACAACCCGAAGCTGACCACCTCGTGGGTGATGGTGCCCGGCCTGGCCGGCCTGATCCTGGTGTTCATCGGCACGCTCATCACCAGCCTCGGCGTGGTCCGGGAACGGCAGGCAGGCACTCTCGAACAGCTGGCGGTGATGCCGCTGCGCGCCTGGGACGTGATCGCGGGCAAGATCGCCCCGTACCTGATGGTCGCCGCGGTGGACCTGGTGCTGATCATCGGAATCGGCATCGGCGTGTTCCACGTGCCGTTCACCGGGAACGTCGGCACGTTCGCGCTCGGGGCGGGGCTGTTCCTGCTGGTCACCTTGGGCATGGGCGTCCTGGTGTCGACGCTCTCGCAGAACCAGGGGCAGGCCATCCAGCTGGCGTTCATGGTC
>JASIJN010000269.1 GCA_030050125.1 Streptosporangiaceae bacterium
GGCTACTCTCCCGTGACAAGGAGCGGTGGAGGACGATGACCAGGCGAGGTGAGGACGGGGCATGCTGACCGCCTTTATACGGGCATTCCGCACGCCCGACTTGCGAAAAAAGCTCCTGTTCACGCTCTTCATCATCGCCATGTTCCGCCTTGGCGCCTCGCTGCCGACCCCGGGCATCTCGGAGAAGGCCGTCACCACCTGCCTCAACCTGGCCAAGACCAGCAACGGCAGCCTGTTCCAGCTGGTCAACCTGTTCAGCGGCGGCGCGCTGTACCGGCTGTCGGTGTTCGCGCTCGGGATCATGCCCTACATCACGGCCAGCATCATCCTGCAGCTGCTCGCGGTGGTGATCCCGAGACTGGAGACCCTCCGGCAGGAGGGCCAGGCCGGCCAGGCCAAGATCACCCAATACACCCGGTACCTCACCGTCGGCCTGGCCGTGCTGCAGTCGACCGCGATCGTGGCGCTGGCCAGGTCCGGCGAACTGTACGGGCTCACCGGCATCACGCAGTGCTCCAACCTGATCCCGAACCAGTCGGTGTTCAACATCGCCACCATGGTCATCACGATGACGGCGGGCACGGCGGTGATCATGTGGCTGGGCGAGCTGATCACCGACCGCGGCGTCGGCAACGGGATGTCGCTGCTGATCTTCACCACGGTGATCTCGCAGTTCCCGGGCGAGTTCGAGAACATCTACGTCACCAAGCACGCGTTCGTGTTCAGCGTGGTGCTGCTGGTCGGCGTCGGCATCGTCGCGTTCATCGTGTTCATGGAGCAGGCCCAGCGGCGGATCCCGGTCCAGTACGCCAAACGCATGGTCGGGCGCCGGATGTACGGGGGCACCTCCACCTATATCCCGCTCAAGGTGAATCAGGCCGGCGTCATCCCGGTCATCTTCGGATCGTCCCTGCTCTACATCCCGGATCTGGCCGCTCAGCTGTTCGGCGGGATCAACGGCGCGCACCCGAAATCCTGGGCGCTCTGGATCCAGACGCACCTGAGCTACGGGGACAATCCCATCTACATCATCGCGACCTTCCTGCTCATCGTCTTCTTCACGTTCTTCTACGTGTCCATCACGTTCCCGCCGGCCGAGGTCGCGGACAACATGAAGAAGGTGGGCGGCTTCATACCCGGCATCCGCCCAGGCCGGCCGACGGCCGAGTACCTGAGCTACGTGGTGAGCAGGCTGACCACTCCCGGCTCCGTCTACCTGGGCCTCGTCGCGCTGATCCCCATCGTCGCGATCGGCTTGGTCGGGGCCTCCCAGCAGTTCCCGCTCGGCGGCACCAGCATCCTGATCGCGGTGGGGGTCGGCCTGGATACGGTGAAGCAGATCGAGAGCCAGCTGCAACAGCGTAACTATGAGGGTTTCCTGCGGTAGTGCACGTCGTCCTCGTCGGGCCCCCCGGTGCGGGCAAGGGGACGCAGGCCCAGTTCATAGCCTCCCACCTGGCGATCCCGACGATCTCGACAGGTGAGATCTTCAGGTCCAATGTCAGCCGGGGGACCGAGCTGGGCCGGGTGGCCAAGGCCTACATGGACCGCGGCGACCTGGTGCCCGACGAGGTCACGATCGCGATGGTGGCCAGCAGGCTGCAGGAGGACGACGCGCAGGCAGGCTTCCTGCTGGACGGGTTCCCGCGGAACGTCCCGCAGGCCGAGACGCTGAAGAAGATGCTCACCGAGTGGGACACCCGGCTGGATCTCGTGCTCGAACTGGTCGTGGACGACGACGAGGTGGTCAGGCGCCTGTCCGGCAGGCGGACGTGCCACCGGTGCGGCCGGGTCTGGCACGTGCTCTTCGACCCGCCGTCCCGCAGCGAGCGATGCGATGACTGCGGCGGCGAGCTGTTCCAGCGCGACGACGACCGCGAAGAGACGATCAGGCACCGGCTGGACGTGTACCAGCAGCAGACCCAGCCGCTGATCGCGTTCTATGCCGACGAGGGCATCCTGCTGGGGGTCGACGCCACCGGGCCGGTCGAGGAGATCACCGACCGCGCGCTGAGCGCGCTGCGGCGGTTCATCCACTGACCGCGCCGGCCCGGCCGACCGCGCCCGCCCCGGCGGCCCCGGCGGGATCGTCACGGCCGTCGGCTGGCGCGCAAACCGATCTGCGACGGTAACGTGGGAAGGGGAATCCGGAGGCATCATGCGGACGAAGCGGGAACCGCCGATTCAGGTCAAAACGCCGGCCCAGCTTGCCGCGATGCGGGAGGCGGGCCTGGTGGTGTCGCGCACTCTGGACGTGCTGACCGCAGCGGTCGAGCCCGGCATCAGCACCGCCGAGCTCGACGCGATCGCCGAAGCCGCGATGCGGGAAGCGGGCGCGGTTCCCTCGTTCAAGGGCTACCACGGCTACCCGGCGACGATCTGCACCTCGGTCAATGACCAGATCGTGCACGGCATTCCCAGCCCCGCCACCCGGCTCGCGGCCGGGGACCTGGTCTCGATCGACTGCGGAGCGATCGTCGACGGCTGGCACGGCGACGCGGCCCGCACGATCGCGGTCGGGCCGGTGAGCGAGGAGCACGCCCGCCTGCTGGAGGCGTGCGAGCGGGCGCTCTGGCACGGCCTGGCCATGGCCCGGCCCGGCAACCGGCTGACCGACATCTCGCACGCCATAGAGGTGACGGCGCGCGCCAGCGGGAACTACGGAATCGTGCGGGAGTACGTCGGGCACGGGATCGGCACCGAGATGCACATGGACCCGCCGGTCCCGAACTACGGGCGGGCCGGCCGCGGGCCGGTCCTGGTCGAGGGCATGGCCCTGGCCATCGAGCCCATGCTGGTGCTCGGCCGGCCGCCGACGGTCCTGCTCGATGACGGCTGGACAGTGGTCAGCGAGGATGGCAGCTGGTCGGCGCACTTCGAGCACACGGTGGCCATCACCGCGGCCGGGCCCTGGGTGCTGACGGCCGAGGACGGCGGAGACGGCGGCTTCGAGCGGCTGCGCGCCGAGGCCGTCCCGGCGGGCCACCAGGTCCAGGTATCCGCCGGGGCGGGCTCGGCGAGCTGAGGAGGACCTGATGGCGGGCGATCCCAGGATCCGGGCTTCCGACGACGACCGGGAGCGCACGGTCTCGCTGCTGCGCGAGCATCACGCGGCCGGCCGTCTGACCCTCGAGGAGTTCAGCGAGCGGCTGGACAAGGCCTACGCGGCCAAGACCCTCGGTGACCTCGACGAGCTGATGTCGGACCTGCCCGCCATCGACCTGTACCGGCTGCCTGACGCGTCGCTTCCGCCGCACTACCGCAGGCAGATTCCCGGCTCCGGCTCGCTGCAGGCGGCCGCGGCGGGCCGCATGGCCCGGAGGCCCAGCCGGTTCTCCCCGGCCTGGCAGGCCGCCTGGGGCGGCTGGCTCAGCGTCACCCTGCTCTGCTTCGTGATCTGGGCGCTCAGCGGCGCCGGGTACATCTGGCCGCTGTGGGTGGCCGGGCCGTGGGGCGCCATCATGCTCGGCCGCTGGGTCGCGGGACACCACCCGTCGGGCCCGGGCCGGCCGAACCAGCTGCGCGGCGGGCCGGACCAGATCACCGGCGGCGACAGCGACCGCTGAGCCCGCCGGGAATATCGCGGCCCCCCGCCTGGTTACACCGCCCGAGCAGGGTGTAGCGGCCCCGGTTCGCATTGGCGGCGGGTGTCGCGTAGACTCTGCTGCGGCCCGTGAGCTGTGTTCGCGCTGCGACGTGAGTCGGCGGCGAGAATGCGGCCATCCGTCGGAGCCGCCCGGATCCGGAAGGTGTGCGCGGGCACGAGCCGGGGCGGGGCCAGCCTCACGATATGCGCGTGATCCTGCCTGCCACGGCCGGCAGCGGACACGCTCCCCGGACCTGCAAGTACGGAACGAGCACGAAACCATCCGGCACGGCAACGGGCCGGTCAGCGAACAGCGAAGCGCGGAGGATATGCCCAAGAAAGACGGCGCCATTGAGATCGAGGGCACGGTGGTGGAGTCGCTGCCGAATGCCTTTTTCAGGGTGGAGCTGGACAACGGGCACAAGGTCCTGGCTCACATCAGCGGAAAGATGCGGATGCACTACATCCGGATCCTTCCCGATGACCGGGTCGTCGTGGGGCTGAGCCCCTACGACCTCAGTCGTGGGCGGATCGTCTACCGGTACAAATAACGAGATGCAGGGACGGCCGGACGCTTCGGCGTCCCGGTATCCGTGAGGAGAACACGATGAAGGTCAAGCCGAGCGTGAAGAAGATCTGCAGCAAGTGCCGGATCATCCGTCGGCATGGCCGGGTCATGGTCATCTGCTCAGACCCTCGGCACAAGCAGCGCCAGGGCTGAGCCACCAGGACCCACCAGCGAGCCAGCTATCCAGGTTTTAGCCAGACAGCCAGACAGAACCACGCACACGCGACAGGAACCGCCGAAACAACAACAGAGCAGGACACGCACCGCACCCCTCAGCCGGCCGCGGGCCGGTTGAGGGGTACCCCCGGTGGAGGCCGGGGCCCGTCCGGGCACAGCGCCTGGGCAGTGGCGGGAAGCGGCGCGTAGGACCTCCGCGACCAGAAGGAGCACTGCCCACGATGGCACGCCTCGTCGGCGTCGACCTCCCCCGCGACAAGCGGCTGGAGGTCGCCCTAACGTACGTCTACGGAATCGGCCGCACCCGGGCCCTGGAGACGCTGAAGGCCACCAACGTCAGCGGGGACACCCGCGTGCACGACCTCAGCGACGACGACCTGGTCCGCCTCAGGGACTGGATCGAGGCCAGTTACAAGGTCGAAGGTGACCTGCGCCGCGAGGTGCAGGCCGACATCCGGCGCAAGGTCGAGATCGGGTGCTACCAGGGCATCCGGCACCGTCGCGGGCTTCCCGTGCACGGCCAGCGCACCCAGACCAATGCCCGGACAAGGAAGGGCAAGAAGAAGACCGTCGCCGGCAAGAAGAAGGCCGGGAAGAAGTAGTCCGCCGCGCCGCGGCCCCGCCCGGCGTCAGCAGCGGTCCGACCACCTCCGGAACTGAGGAAGAGGATGCCTCCCAAGAGCCGAACCGGCGTCAAGAAGGTACGCCGGAAAGAGCGCAAGAACATCGCTCACGGGCACGCCCACATCAAGAGCACGTTCAACAACACCATCGTCTCGATCACCGACCCCGGCGGCAGCGTCATCTCCTGGGCCTCGTCCGGCCAGGTCGGGTTCAAGGGCTCGCGCAAGTCCACCCCGTATGCCGCGCAGATGGCGGCCGAGGCCGCCGCGCGCCGCGCCATGGAGCACGGGATGCGCAAGGTCGACGTGTTCGTGAAGGGCCCGGGCTCGGGCCGGGAGACCGCGATCAGGTCCCTGCAGGCCACCGGGCTCGAGGTGGGCTCGATCCAGGACGTCACCCCAGTTCCGCACAACGGCTGCCGCCCGCCCAAGCGGCGCCGGGTCTAAGGAGTAACCCCAGACATGGCTCGATACACCGGTGCGGACTGCAAGCTCTGCCGCCGAGAGAAGACCAAGCTGTTCCTCAAGGGTGCCAAGTGCGACTCGCCGAAGTGCCCTATCGAGATCCGCCCCTACCCGCCGGGCGAGCACGGCCGCAACCGGCCCAAGGAAAACGACTACCTGCTGCAGCTCAGGGAGACGCAGAAGGCCAAGCGCATCTACGGCGTGCTGGAGAGGCAGTTCGCCAACTACTACGAGCAGGCCACCCGAACCCGCGGCCGGACCGGCGAGGCCCTGCTGCAGCTGCTGGAGAGCCGCCTGGACAACGTGATCTACCGGGCCGGCTTCGCCAAGAGCCGGGACATGGCCCGCCAGCTGGTCGGCCACGGCCACGTCCTGGTCAACGGGCGCAAGGTGGACATCCCGTCCTACCGGGTCAGCGAGGCCGACATCGTCGAGATCACGGCCAAGTCCCAGGACCTGACGCCGTTCGTGGTGGCGAAGGCCGAGGCGGGCGAGCGCCCGGTCCCGGCCTGGCTCGAGGTCATCCCCGACAAGATGCGCATTCTCGTCCATACGCTCCCGGTCCGGGCTCAGATCGACACCCTGGTTCAGGAGCAGCTCATCGTTGAGTACTACTCGAAGTAAGCACCAGCCAGCGCCCGCCGCACGGGTGGCGGGCGTCGCGATCGTCAAATAGCGGGCATCGCGGAAAGGAACACAATGCTTATCGCCCAGCGTCCCAGCCTCACCGAAGACCAGGTCAGCGACTACCGGTCCCGGTTCGTGATCGAGCCGCTCGAGCCCGGCTTCGGGTACACGATCGGGAACTCGGTCCGGCGCACCCTGCTCTCCTCGATCCCCGGTGCCGCCGTCACCAGCATCAGGATCGAGGGAGTCCTGCACGAGTTCTCCACCGTCCCCGGGGTCACCGAGGATGTCACCGACATCATCCTGAACCTCAAGGAGCTCGTCGTCTCCTCCGAGCACGACGAGCCGGTCCCGATGTACCTGCGCAAGCAGGGCCCCGGCCCGGTGACCGCGGCCGACATCGCGCCGCCGGCCGGCGTGGAGGTGCACAACCCCGAGCTGCACATCGCCACGCTGAACAGCAAGGGCAAGCTGGAGATGGAGCTGACGGTCGAGCGCGGCCGCGGCTACGTCTCCGCCGCCCAGAACAAGCAGCCCGGCCAGGAGATCGGCCGGATCCCGATCGACTCGATCTACTCGCCGGTGCTGCGGGTGACCTACAAGGTCGAGGCGACCCGCGTCGAGCAGCGCACCGACTTCGACAAGCTGATCCTGGACGTCGAGACCAAGCCCTGCATGCGCCCCCGCGACGCGGTGGCCAGCGCGGGCAAGACCCTGGTCGAGCTGTTCGGACTGGCCAGGGAGCTGAACGTGGACGCCGAGGGCATCGACATCGGCCCGTCGCCGACCGACGCCGCGCTCGCCGCCGACCTGGCCCTGCCGATCGAGGAGCTGAACCTGACCGTCCGCTCCTACAACTGCCTCAAGCGCGAGGGCATCCACACCGTGGGCGAGCTCGTGGCCCGCAGCGAGCAGGACCTGCTCGACATCCGCAACTTCGGCGCGAAGTCGATCGAGGAAGTCAAGCAGAAGCTGATCGACATGGGCCTCGCGCTCAAGGACTCCCCGCCCGGGTTCGACCCCGGGACCGCGGCCGACAGCTACGGGGCCGACGACGACGAGAGCTACGTCGAGACCGAGCAGTATTAGCCCGCGGGGGACGACCCCCCTCAAACTAGGAGAACGCTCCGATGCCCACGCCCACCAAGGGCCGACGGCTGGGCGGCAGCCCGGCCCACCAGCGGCACATGATGGCGAACCTTGCTACCGCGCTGTTCGAGCACGGCAAGATCACCACCACCGAGGCGCGGGCACGCAGGCTTCGGCCGGTGGCCGAGCGCCTGATCACGTTCGCCAAGCGCGGCGACCTGCACGCCAGGCGGCAGGTGCTGACCACGGTGAGCGACCGCAACGTCGTGCATGCGCTGTTCACAGACATCGCGCCGACGTTCGCCGGCCGCGAGGGCGGGTACACCCGGATTACCAAGATCAACCCGCGCAAGGGCGACAACGCGGCCATGGCCGTGATCGAGCTGGTCCAGGAGGAGGCCGCGGCCAAGCCGCGCCGTCGCCGCGCCCGCCGCACCCAGCCGGAGGCCGCGCCCACCGGAGGCCGTCAGCGCAGGCCGGAGACGGCCGCCGACGTTACCGACGAAGACACCGAACGGTCCACGGCGGACGAAACAGCCGACCAGGAAGGCTCGGCCGAGGACCTGGCCGA
>JASIJN010000270.1 GCA_030050125.1 Streptosporangiaceae bacterium
GCTGGACGAGCCGACGGCCGGCGCCGACCCGGACACGCGCACCGCGCTGCTGGCAGCCGTCAGGGCGCGCGCGGCGGCAGGGACCGCGATCGTCTACACCACCCATTACCTGCCCGAGCTGGCCGACCTGGGTGCCACGCTCGCCGTGGCCAGGGCAGGCAGGATCATTGCCAGAGGAACACAGCACAGCCTCATCAGCGGGCTGCCGGGCGAGCTGCGGCTGCGATTCGACGGCGACGCCCCCGGCACGGGAACGGCTGCTGCCTGCGCTGGCCACCCGGCGCTACCCGCCGCGCTCGCGGGCCGGTCCAAGAAAGCGGGCGGCGAACTGGCGATCGCCAGTACCGACCCGCCAGCTGACCTGGCCGCAGTGCTCGCCGCAGGATGCTCGCCGACGTCGGTGGACGTCCGCAAGCCCGATCTAGACGACCTGTACCGCGCGCTGGCTCTGGAGGCTTCCCGTGCTGCGTGACCCGTTGCACCGAACCGGCGCCCTCGTCCGGCACAACGCCACGCTCATGGCGCGGGAGCCGGGCCCGCTGGCCACCCGGATGATCCTTCCGCTGGGGTTCCTGCTGCTGCTGCACCCGCTGTACGAGCAGGCCCAGCACGGCAACCGGGGGGTCACCCAGGCCGTCACCGCCGCGCTGGTGACGTTCTCGCTGATGGCCATGAGCATCGCGGGCAGCGCGATCCTCACCGAGCGCATCTGGCATACCTGGGAACGCATCACGGCGACCGCCACGCACCCGGCCGAACAGCTCGCCGGAAAGGCGGTGCCGGTGGTGGGGGCCCTGCTGCTGCAGCAGTCCATCGTCCTGGCCTTCGGCATGGCGGCCCTGGGCCTGGCCGTGGCGGGCCTGCCCCTGCTCGTGCTGGTCGTGCTGGCGTGGTCACTGACCATCACCAGCATGGGCGCCGCGCTCGGCCTGACCGTACGCAGCCTGAGCGCGCTGTCCGCGTGCTACGACATCGGCGGGATGATCCTCTCCAGCCTCGGCGGGGCACTGGTACCGCTAGCGGCCATGCCGCTGTGGATCCGGCACCTCGCGCCGGCGTCACCTGGCTACTGGGCGGTGTCCGCGCTGCAGGCGGCAGTGCGCGGCGACACCTCCCGTGCCCTCGGCGCGTGCGCCGTGATGATGGCCTTTACCGCAGCCGCATGCCTGGTGGCCATGATGCGGACCGGCAGCACCCGGGGCCGGTCATCCAGGCTCTGAACCCGCGGATCGGTACCGCCCGACATTCTCAGCACACCCCGACGCAGGCCTTCACTCAGCAGGCCAGAGGCCCGGCCACTCACGGCGTGATCGCCGGGCACGACAGCCACGGTGATTACCATTGCCTGCCATGGACTTCGACCGGTTCGCGATCACGCTGCTTGTGCTCCGCGATGACGCACCAGAACTCACGCCGGAACAAGAAGATGCGCTGCAGGACGCGCACCTGTCCCACCTCGCGGACCTGCACCAAGCCGGCCATCTGCTCGCCGCCGGCCCGCTGCTGGACCGCACATCGCAGTTCCGCGGGCTGTGCATCCTCAACGTCGGTGTTGAGGAAGCCCGAGCGCTTAAGGAGAGTGACCCCGCCGTCCGGGCCGGCAGGTTTGCCGTCATCGCCTTGCCGTGGATGGTCCCAGCCGGAGCGATAAGTTTCTCGCCGACCCGCTTTCCACGGTCGGCATCCGAAGCGCTCGGAAGCTAACGCGCGGGCTCGGTGGTAACGACCCTCGCCACCTGCAGCCATCTACCGTCGAAACGGTGCCCGACAGCGCTCCCGGCGGCGTGAGCGAATGTTCGCGCGGCGATCGCCGCTCGCGAAGATGCCACGTTCGCGGCCACTCAGTCGAGATCGAACTCGTTGCCCTCGATGTCCTGCATCACGATGCACGACTCGTTGTCGTCATCGGCAGGCAGTAGTCGCACGCGAATCGCGCCGAGCGCGACCAGCCGTACGCATTCGGCCTCAAGCGCGGCCAGGCGCTCTTTACCCACGAGCCCGGTGCCGACCCGCACGTCAAGATGCAGCCGATTCTTGACGACCTTGCCTTCGGGAACGCGCTGGAAGAACAGTCGCGGGCCCGCACTCGAGGGATCAATGCATGCGAACCATGAACCTTGATCCTCAGGCGGCAGCGAGCGATCGAAATCGTCCCAGGTGGCAAACCCCTCCGGTGGCGGCGGCACGACGTACCCCAGCACCTCGCACCAGAAACGAGCGACGCGCTCGGGTTCTGCGCAGTCGAAGGTGACTTGGAACTGCTTGACCGACGTCATCGGTCCACCATAGAGACCGGGTCTTTCGTCGTCTCCGCGGGCCCGCCCCTGGCTAGGTCGCCGCTGGCCGCGAATATTCACCGAGGGGTATACGGCTTACCTCCTGCGCGGTACTCCCTGGTCCCCGCAACGTTCGCTTAAGGTTCCTGTTTCGGCGCAGCACTTGGCGAGGGGCGCTCGAGCAGATCGAGGTCGCGCACGCAGAAACCGTGGTGCGCCCACTCCTCGTCCAGCACTACGTGCACGCACTCGAGCACCGACTTCCCACTGGCGTATGGCGGCCAGCCCTGGCCCGCCGGCACTGGTGCGGGCGCCGCCAGCTCATCGGGCGTCACAGTCGACAGCCAGCGCTCTAGTTCGGCGCCATGCACGTCGCGCACGGCCAGCACCTCGTCGAGGCTCGGAGTCGCCGCTCGATCCAGGCCCTGCTCTTCCTGGTCAGGAACGAACTCGGACGCCAATCCGATAGCGGTGAACGGCTTGGTCGACCCCAGGCAGCAGCGACGGAACCACGAGTCATGCACGAACACCAGATGGCGCAGGGTCTCCACCGCCGACCACTCACCGCCGACGCGCTGCTGCTCCGAACCCGTGCGCATCCCTGCGAGCCGCTCAAGCGTCGCCGCCCAGTCGGCCCGCAGCTGCCGAAAGGCTTCCTGCAGGTCAGCCGGGTCGGCCGAGCGGATGAGCAGCCGCACCGGATGGCGACGGTCGAGTTCGGCCTCGACGTATGACGTCACCTCGACTCCGTTGACCACCAGGTTGCTGACCAGCCCGTCGATGACGGCGTCCTGCATCACGACCCCGATCAGACGGGCGCGGGTCAAGTCGCACTCGCGGAATTCGGCATCAGTCAGGTCCTGGTCCTCGAATCTCGCCATGCCGGGCAGTATCCACCGGCGTACTGACACCCCCGACCGGTGGCGATCTTGACGGTCTGTAAGCCCTCGGCCGCGTCCGGCATGGTGGTAACGAAGGTGCGACGAAGCATGTGCGGGTGAGCCCTGGTGATCCGGGCGCCTGGGAGCATCGCGGGCACGCGGGGATCGGCGTGGCCTTCTATGGTGGGGATGTGCTGACTGGACCGCGCCTGCGCCAGGTGGCTCTGGTCGCGCGCGATTGTGGCCGGGTTGCCGCTGAGCTGAGCCGGGTCTTCGGCTGGGGGCAGCCGTTTCGCGATCCGGGGGTAGGACAGTTCGGCCTGGCCAACGCGGTGTTCGCGGTTGGCGACACGTTCGTGGAGGTCGTCGCGCCAGTGCGGCCGGATACCACCGCGGGCCGGTACCTTGACCGGCGCGGCGGCGACGGCGGGTATATGGCGATATTCCAGGTTCCGGACCTGGCGGTGGCCCGGGACAGGCTCGCCGGCCTGGGGGTGCGGGTGGTCTGGACGGTCGGCCTGCCTGACATCGCCGCCACGCACCTGCATCCCAAGGACGTCCCCGGCGCCATCGTGTCGCTGGACTGGGCGGCTCCCGCGGAATCGTGGCGGTGGGCGGGCCCGTCGTGGACGGGCCGGGCGCCGGAGCACGCTGGCGGCGGCGTGATCGGGCTGACGATCGAGGTCCGCGACCCGCCCGCTGCCGCGCGGCGCTGGGCGGCGGTGCTTGGCATCCCCGTCGCTGGCGGCGGGCAATCCACGGTCGTGGAGCTGCCCGACTCGGGCCAGCGGCTGCGGTTCGTGCCGGCCGGGGCGGCCCGCGGCGAGGGAATCACCGCGGTGACCATCGCTGGGCTGAGCGGCGGCGGGCCGTGGAGGATCGGCGGGGTCCGCTTCGTCGGCGAGGAAGGATGACATGATCACGCTTGACACCGGGACCGCGGACCTGCGGGCCGAAATCGACGCAGGCGTCGCGGTAATCACCATGAACCGCCCCGACCGGCGGAACGCCTTCTCCCCGGCCATGCTGTCCGCCATGGCGGATGTCCTCGCCCAGGCCGAGACCGACGATGCGGTCGGCTGCGTCGTGCTCACCGGGGCGGGCGGTGCCTTCTGCGCGGGCGGCGACGTCAAGAGCATGGCCGCCTCGCCGGCTGGCCCCGGCGGTGCCAGCCGGTCAGTGGATGCGGCCATCCACCGCCAGCGACTGAACCAGCGGGCCACCAGCGGCCGCCTGTGGGGCATGCCGAAGCCGACGATCGCCGCCATCACAGGCCCGGCGGCCGGGGCTGGCCTGTCGCTGGCGCTGGCGTGCGATCTTCGTTACGCGGTCCCCGGCGCGGTGCTGACCACGGCCTTCGCCCGGGTTGCGCTGGCCGGGGATTACGGCGGGACCTGGTTTCTGTCCCGGCTGGTGGGCAGCGGCAAAGCCAAAGAGCTCTACTACTTCTCCGAGCGGCTCAGCGCGGAAGAGGCCGAGCGGCTCGGGATCATCAACGCCATCTTCCCGGTCGCCGGCTTCGAGCAGGAGGTCATGGCACGCGCTCACCGGCTGGCCGAAGGGCCGTCGATCGCCTACCGCTACATGAAGGAAAACCTCAACCGGGCCGTGACAGGCGAACTCGGCGAATGCATGGACCTCGAAGTCACCCACCACATGCACACCGGGCTCACCGACGACCACCGCGAGGCCGCCCAAGCGTTCACAGACAAACGCGAACCCCGCTTCCGAGGCCGGTGACCTGTGGTGGCACCCGCGAATTAAGTGATTGCGGATTCGGGGCGCTTTCATCCTTTCGCGGGCTGCCTTCGGATGCGCGTTCCCGGCCACTCGCGATGAGGCACGGCGGTGACGTGCGCGGGCCGGACGTGTACCTGTCGGGTACTTCGCATGGACCTGCGGCCCGCCTCGCAGCCGGCGGTTCGCTGTCCGCTTTCGGAAGCCTGCAGGCGAGGCCGCGGGCGTGGTTCTGGCACCCCGCAGGGCAGCGCATGACGATCGGCGCTTTACTGCTGGCATGGTGTTAGTGGTGAGCCTGGGTCTGAGCGCGGCGCTGATCTACGGCATTTCGGATTTCCTCGGCGGCTTCGCCGCCAGCCGCTTTTCCGCCCTGCAGGTGACCCTGATCGCCTTCCTGGCCGGGCTCATCGTCTCGCTGGCCTTCCTGCCGTTCGTAGTTTCGGCCTGGACGGCCCCGGCTCTCGTCTACGGAGCGATCGCGGGAGTAACGGCGGCGGTGTCGATCTGGCTGCTCTACAGTTGCTTCGCCATCGGGCCGGTCAGTCTGCTCGCCCCGCTGGTCGCGCTCATCGCTGCCCTGGTGCCCGTCGTCTACGGCCTGTCCCGCCACGAACGCATCGACACGGTCGGCAAGGTCGCCATCGGCGCGGTCCTGGCGTCGGCCGCTCTCATCGGGTACACCCCCGGCAGCCGGCGGACGCCCGTGCGGTCACGGGCGCTCCTGCTGGGCATAGCCGCCGGCCTGGCGACCGGCGGATACCTCGTCGCCCTGGACTACACGCCATCCCGCTCAGGGGCAGTGCCCATCGTCGTCGTGTTCATCGCCGGCAGCCTGCTGCTCGCCCTCGCCGCTGCCGCCGCTCGCTGGCGGCATTCACCGGCCCGCGTACCGTGCCAGGCCGACGTGGGCGGCCCGCCGTGGCAGCGCCAGGTTCCCCTCATCCTGGCGATAATCAGCGGGATGACGCAGGCTGTCGCCGACGTCATGGCCATCATTGGCATCCACTTGGGCGACCTCGCAGTCATAGGTGCGCTGGTGGCTCTCTATCCCCTAGGCACGATCATGCTCGCTGTCATCGTCAACCGAGAGCGGCCGACTCCGCTCCAGTTCGCCGGGATCGCCCTGGCCGTCGCCGCCTCCGTCGCCCTCAGCGCTGTGCCGCATGCGGCAGGCTCCTGCTCTACGCCGGCCAGCCCCTGCAAAGCCCCACGAATGGGACCAATAGGTGCGCGTCGCCCTTGATAGCGACCCGCAAGCAGCACATCGCCTTGCTCGAGCCGCATGCGCGGACAACGCGCACGTGCGGTTCTGATCAGCCTGGCAACGAAAGCACAGTCCGTTCTGGCAATTGTGGTTAATTGTGGCTGACCATGCTGTTTCGGTTGC
>JASIJN010000271.1 GCA_030050125.1 Streptosporangiaceae bacterium
CACCAGGTCACCATCTGGGCCACCATCACCGACACCACCCCCGCCACCCTCACCGCCCTGCTAACCGACCCCCGCACCGACACCGGCCAGCCCGCACCCGGGCACCACGACCCCGCCACCCCAGCGGGAGTGTTAGAACAAGGCCCTATATGACTGAGAATCCTCCCCGCTAACGGGCAAGGCCGTGCGCGCCGGTGCGCAAGGCGGTGCACGCCGGTGCGCAAGGCGACAGCGGGCCAGGCCAGCCCCGTTGCTGGAGCGCGCTCGCCACCTCGGCCGCCACGGCGCACGGCCGGAGGGTGACGTCGGACCAGTTGAAGCGCAGCGTGACAATGCCCGACGCGGCGCCGACGTTGTCCTTGCGTATGTCGCGCCAGCGGTCTTCGACCAGGTGATAGGCGCGGCCGTCGAGTTCGACTCCGACTTTGAAGACCTCATAGAGGTTGTCCAGATAGTACGGTCGTGACCCCCGCAGCATCCTCGCCTGCCGTGTCGCCTCTGGCAGGCCGTGCGCCTTTTCCACGTCACGGGCGTAGCGATGCTCCAAGCTGGAGTGCACGCCGCCCGCGATGATGTCCAGCGCGGCGAGGATCTCGTCGCGCCATCGCATCCTGGTGCGTGCGGCAAGGGCCCGGTGGAGCTGTTGCGGCGTCACGAGCCGTCGGCCGCAGCCGCGGCTCAGCCAGGAGAAGACGTCGTCGAAGCTGTCGCTGAGCTGGGCCAGGTCCAGCACCGTCTCCGCGATCCTGGTCCGCGGCGGAGTTCTCGCGGGATGCCGGACGGCGTCGAGCCGCGTGGTGCGGTGCAGGACTATGCGCGGGAGGAGTCCGAGCCCCTGGCTGCCGGCGACCTCGACGCGGCGGTCGTGCCCGACGGTGACGTGGATGACCTCGCTGGAGCGGTCGGTCAGGCCGTCGAGCTCGGCCGCGGTGTGATGGCTGAGCACAGCCCCGGGCCCGGCGCGCAGCAGGCCGGCCCACAGCAGGGACTCGCGGGGCGGGGCTCCGGTGTAGACCGCGTAGACCCCGCGGTAGAGCGGCCGCCAGCGGCCGCATCGTAGCTGGCCATCGATGACCGCGGGACTGAGGCCGACCGCCCGAGCCTGCCACCGGGCGATCACCTCACGCTGGCGCTCGAGCAACCGGGCGCAGTCATCGGGAAGGTCCACCGGCATGGCAACCAGGCTGGCGCGCCGGAACGGTCTGGGGCGCGGCCGGCCCGAGCCGGTGGGCAACGGCGCCCGCGGGTGGCCATCTGTGGACACGCGGGCCCGGATGTCGGTGGCGGGGAGTAGAAGGCGAGACCGGCCCGAGAGCCGCTACGGCCGGCCCGGGGCGAGGATCGCGGCCAGCGTCCGGTCGGTGTCGGCCAGGTCGGGCAGGACCGCGTGCGCCCCGGAAGCCTCCAGCTCCCCGGCGGTGAACTGCCCGGTGGCCACGCCGACCGCCCTGGCCCCGGTCGCCAGCGCCGCTTCCACGTCGAGCGGCGTGTCGCCGACCAGCACGGTGGCCGCGCCGTCGAAGTCGCCGCCGTAGGCCCGAGCGGCCCGGCCCCGGGCCAGGTGCACCAGCTCGGCCCGGACCGCGTGCGCGTCGCCGTACGCGCCCACGCCCAGGTCCAGGTGGTCGGTCAGGCCCAGCGGGACGAGCTTGACCTCGGCCAGGGGACGGATGTTGCCGGTCAGCAGCGACTGCACCACCCCGTGCCCGGCCAGCGCGGACATCGCCTCGGCGGCACCGGCCAGCACCCGGCTGCGCTCCGCCACCTGCCCGGCCAGGTCGGCGGCGTGGGCCGCCATCAGCTCGTGGAAGGGGCCGAGGACCTGCTCGGGCTCGGGCACCCCGGCCAGGGTCAGCACCTCGAGCGCGATGGCCCGGTCGGTCCGGCCGGACATGGGCCCCGGCTGCGGCATCGGCCGGCCGAACATCTCGGCGAACGCGGTCTGGTACAGCTGCCGGCCGATCCCGTCGGAGTCCACCAGCGTGTAGTCGACATCCCACAGCACCAGCAGCCGACGCACGCCGCGACGGTATCAGCAAAGGACCGGCCCGCGACGCGCCGCCCAGGCTGACGTCATCCCCCGGTTGCCGTCAACTAGACTCGCCGGGACGACAGGAGGGCGGACGTGGCAGGCCGGATCCGCGACGAGGACATCGCGCTGGTCCGTGAGCGCTCCGCGGTCGACGAGGTTGTGGGGGAGTACCTGCAGCTCCGCAACGCCGGCGGAGGCTCGCTGAAGGGCCTGTGCCCGTTTCACGATGAGAAGACGCCGTCCTTCAACGTCACCCCGTCCCGGGGCCTTTGGTACTGCTTCTCCTGCGCCGAGGGCGGCGACGTCATCCGGTTCGTGCAGCGGATCGACAACCTCGGCTTCACCGAGGCGGTGGAACGCCTGGCCGCCCGCTCCGGGATCGAGTTGCGGTACGAGCAGGGCGGGCACGTCCCGGGCCAGGAGCACTCGCAGCGCCGGAGGCTGATCGAGGCGCACCGCGCGGCAGCGGACTTTTTTTCGGAACGCATAGGCTCTCCCGACGCGGTCGCGGCGCGCGAATTCCTGGCCTCGCGTGGCTTCGGCACGGCCGATGCGGCCCGGTTCGGCGTGGGCTACGCGCCGGCCGACTGGGGCGCGCTGACCGGGCACCTGCGCGGGCGCGGGTTCACCGACGCCGAACTGCTCCGCGGCGGGCTGGCCAGCCAGGGCCGGCGGGGGCTGGTGGACCGCTTCCGCGGCCGGCTGATCTGGCCGATCCGGGACCTGACCGGCGAGGTGATCGCGTTCGGCGCCCGGAAGCTCAACGAGAGCGAGGACGGGCCGAAATACCTGAACACCCCGGAGACACCGCTGTTCAAGAAGAGCTCGGTGCTGTACGGGGCGGACCTGGCCAAGCGAGACATCGCGCAGCGCCGTCAGGCGGTCATCGTCGAGGGCTATACCGACGTCATGGCCTGTCACCTTTCCGGCATCACCACGGCGGTGGCGACCAGCGGGACCTCGTTCGGCGAGGGCCACATCAAGATCTTGCGACGGCTGCTCCTTGACTCCGACAAGTTCCGGGGTGAGGTCATCTTCACCTTCGACGGCGACGCGGCTGGGCAGCGGGCGGTCGAGCGTGCCGCCAGGTTCGATGACGAGTTCGTCACGCGGACGTTCGTGGCCCTGCAGCCCGACGGCCTCGACCCGTGCGACCTGCGGCTCAAGCATGGCGAGGCGGCCGTCCGGGACCTGGTCGCCCGGCGCGTCCCGCTCTATGAATTCCAGATCCGGGGTGAACTGGCCAAGCACGACCTCGAGACGAACGAGGGCCGGCTGGCCGCGCTCGACGCGGCCGCCTTGATTGTCGGCCGCATCAAGGACTACGGCCTGCGTGACCGCTACGCGGTCAGCCTGGACCGGTGGCTGGGCCTGATGGACGAGGGCTTCGTGCTGGCCCGGGTGCGCGCTCACGGCACGCCCGCCCCGGTCCGGCTGCGCGGCGGCCGGGGCATGCAGAACGGCGGGCCCGGCCGGACGGAGCAGTCGGCCCGCAGGCCGCAGGACGGCACGCAGAACGGCGACGGGCCGCGGTGGGAGCCCGACCCGGCCTAC
>JASIJN010000272.1 GCA_030050125.1 Streptosporangiaceae bacterium
GGCGGCACAGGCGCGGGCGGCGGCCGCGGCCAGGGCCGCCCTCGAGGGCCTGGCGCAGACCCTGCGGGACGCCAGCATCCCGGCCCTTGACCGGCTCGCCGCGGCCTCGAGCGAGGACGTCACCGCGATCCTCGACGCCTTCCCGCTGCGGGACCCGCTCAGCCGGTCCGCCCGGTACCCGGTGCTGGTGCACCGGCAGCGAGCGCTCTACGGCTCGTGGTACGAGTTCTTCCCCCGGTCGGAGGGCGCCATCGTGGACCGCGGACCGGGACTGCGCCCGGTGTCCGGGACGCTGCGGACCGCGGCCGGCCGGCTGGACGCGATCGCGGGGATGGGCTTCGACGTCGTCTACCTCCCGCCGGTCCACCCGATCGGGCTGACCGCGAGGAAGGGCGCCAACAACTCGCTGACCGCCGGGCCCGGCGATCCCGGCTCACCATGGGCCATCGGGTCGCCGGACGGCGGCCACGACGCCATCCACCCGGACCTCGGCACGCTGGCCGACTTCGACGCGTTCGTGCGCCGGGCCCGCGACCTCGGCCTGGAGGTGGCGCTCGACCTCGCGCTCCAGACGTCGCCGGACCACCCCTGGGTCACCGATCACCCGGACTGGTTCACGCACCGGTCCGACGGCACGATCGCCTACGCGGAGAACCCGCCCAAGAAGTACCAGGACATCTACCCGCTCAACTTCGACCACGACCCCGAGGGGATCTACGCCGAGGTGCTGCGGATCGTCCGGCACTGGACGGCCCGCGGGATCAGGATCTTCCGGGTCGACAACCCGCACACCAAGCCGCTGCCGTTCTGGGAGCGGCTGCTGGCCGAGGTGGCCCGCACCGAGCCCGACGTGATCTTCCTGGCCGAGGCCTTCACCAGGCCTGCCATGATGCACAACCTGGCCATGATCGGCTTCCACCAGTCCTACACGTACTTCACCTGGCGCAACTCGGCCGCCGAGCTCACCGAGTACCTGCAGGAACTGTCCGGCCCGGCCGCCGCGTACATGCGGCCGAACTTCTTCGTCAACACCCCGGACATCCTCAGCGAGTACCTGCAGCACGGCGGCCCCGCGGCGTTCCGGGTCCGCGCCGTGCTGGCCGCGCTGCTGTCGCCGA
This sequence comes from Streptosporangiaceae bacterium, assembly GCA_030050125.1. Next base: position 1,119 of record JASIJN010000272.1, read on the forward strand.
CCTGGGGCGTCTACTCCGGCTATGAGCTCTGCGAGAACGTCGCGCTGGTTCCGGGCAGCGAGGAGTACCTGAATTCGGAGAAGTACCAGTACCGGCCGCGGGACTGGAAGCACGCCGACAGCATTCCCCCGCCCCAGGCCGACATCTCGCCGTTCATCACCCGCCTGAACATGCTGCGCAAGGCACATCCGGCCCTGCACTGGCTCAGGAACCTGCGTTTTCACCACAGCGACCAGCCGGAGATACTCTGCTTCTCGAAGAGCGTCGGATCGCAGGGCAGGGAGGGCGAGCGCGACACAGTTCTGGTCGTCGTTAACATCGATCCGCATCAGCCGCGGGAAGCAACCGTCTGGCTCGACGTGCCCGCACTCGGCATCAACCCCGGCGAGGAGTTCGTGGTGACCGACGAGCTTTCCGGCGACTCCTACCGGTGGAGCCAGGCGAATTACGTGCGACTTGATCCGGCCGTGGCCCCGGCCCATATCTTCAGCGTCAAAGCGGGCCAGCCGGGCAGCTTAACCGGCCAGGTATCTCGCGGGCGCGGCTGAGTACGGCACGTAACGATTTGCAGGAATCCAACGAACAGCAGCACATGGGACATCAAGCTTGACCGCACCTCGGACCAGGGAGACCGCAGTGGGGACACAGCCGCGGCCGGCGTCTTTCGGCACGATCGGCCAGCCGCTGCCAGCCTTCAAGCCCGGCACCGCCGCCGCGCCAAGCGAGCCGGTGCCCGACTCCTTCTCGTTCGCCAAGCCACGCGATCCCCGGTGGTACCAGCACGCGGTGTTCTACGAGGTGCTGGTGCGCGGTTTTCACGACTCGAATGGCGACGGTACGGGCGATATCCGCGGCCTGACGTCCAGGCTTGATTACCTGCAATGGCTCGGCATTGACTGTATATGGCTGCTGCCTATTTATAATTCACCGCTGCGCGACGGCGGTTATGACATCGCGGATTTCATGTCGATCCTGCCCGAGTTCGGAAACATTGGCGACTTTGTCGAGCTCGTGGAGCAGGCGCATGAGCGCGGGATCCGGGTCATAGCCGACCTGGTGATGAATCACACCAGCGACGCCCATCCCTGGTTTCAGGCCTCCCGGACCGATCCGGACGGCCCGTTCGGAGACTTCTACGTCTGGTCCGACACCGACGACCGCTACAGCGAGGCGCGGGTCATCTTCGTCGACAGCGAGCAGTCCAACTGGACCTTCGATCAGGTCCGCGGCCAGTACTACTGGCACCGGTTCTTCTCCCATCAGCCGGACCTGAACTACGAGAACCCGAAGGTCCAGGAGGCCATGATCGAGGTGCTGCGGTTCTGGCTGGACCTCGGCATCGACGGGTTCCGGCTGGACGCGGTGCCCTACCTGTACGAGCGGGAGGGCACCAACTGCGAGAACCTCAAGGAAACCCACGAGTACCTGAAGCGGGTCCGGGCCGAGGTGGACCGGCTCTACCCCGACCGGGTGCTGCTCGCGGAGGCCAACCAGTGGCCCGCCGACGTGGTCGAGTACTTCGGCGATCCCGAGGCCGGCGGCGACGAGTGCCACATGGCCTTCCATTTCCCGCTGATGCC
>JASIJN010000273.1 GCA_030050125.1 Streptosporangiaceae bacterium
CCGCGCTCATTCCGGCAGCACGCAAGATGGACGCAAGCGTGCCCGGCCGTACCTCGTCATGAAACGGGATGATCACCGTATTCGAGCCGCGGCGTAACTTGCAGTGGCTCCCCTGGTGCTGATGACCTTGAAGCCGTCTTTTTCCAGAGCCCGGACGATACGGGCGCCCGAGGCGACCGGCAGCCGCTTGGGGCTCACGCAGACAACCGGATCTCGATCGGTGCGACGATAGGTTCCCGCGTGTCGGGCGCAGGCTCGTCCTCGAAATACAGCTCCAGCGCCTCACGCAGGTTGGCCAGGGCCTCATCGATGGAACGCCCTTGGCTGGCCACCTCGACATCAAGGCAACGCGCCACGTACCAGTCCCCATCCGGGGTCACGGTAGCGGTCAGCCTGACGATGCGGTCCATGGGCTGAGCCTACTCGGCTCAGCCCTTAGTCCGGCGACCCCGATCGGGCAGGACACGCCGGTGCCGTGGTCGGGGCAATAGCCGTAGGGGTTCTTGGTGTCGGCCAGGTACTGCTGGTGGTAGGGGGACCCGTCAGACCTCGGCAGTGGCGGCCGAGATGCTCCAGAGCCTAACTAGCCGAGGTCGACGCCCAAGGTCATCGCCACTTGCCAGGCCGCTTGTAAATTTGACCTGTAGCCTGATCACCGACCGTGTCGGGCAGCAGTGAGTTGCGCAGATCAACTGCGGCAACGGTGAAAGCGCCCGGGATGAGCGAGCGGATCTCGAACGAACTGCGGCGCGGCGGGAACACCGTGATCATCCCTCGCCGCGGGTTTAGGGATCGGGCAGTCCGAATAGCCGGGCACAGATCGCTATCGGCAGAGACGATTAGCGCAAGGTCAGATGCTCCCGCTGCCGCGTCGGCAACGATAGAGACCGCGATGTTGACGTCGGTCTCCTTCTCTTCGTAGGAAGTCCAGTTGCTGCCGCACTGACGGCACGAGATGTTCTTGCTCTGGTACCGGCCAAGAACAACCTGAACAAGCCCGCCGCTGTGAACGCTGAGCGCATCAAGGTAGGTTCGCTGCCGAGCGAGGGCTCGCTGATCATCTCGAACCATCGCGGTGAAGTAACGGATCACTACCAGCTGGTCGCGGGGCCGGATCCGCTGAACCAGGCGCTCAAGGTCGAGCCACAGGTACCGCCGACGGTACTTGTCGTGGAGCCCATGGTAGAGATTGAACCCGTCTACGTAGGCGATGACGGTGGCCATGACGCTCCCTGGAACATACTTTGACTGGCTCTGGTTATACTGACCACAACCCCGCCGGTCCTCGGACCGGCCTGACGGCCCCGCAAGGGGCCGTCGTTTTATCTACCGGTGCTCCGTACTACGTACGGGGATCATCACGAGCCGCGGTATGGAAGCGTCAACCTCCAACGCTGCGGGCTGACGGCAGGAATCAGCTCGGCGACTCCTCGCTTCTGCATCGCTGCAAGCGCCGTCCGGATGTTGGGCTCATCGCCGCGATCAAGATGCTGTGCGATCTGACGAGGAGAAACGCCCATCTCACTCCTCATCCCTGGCACGTCGGCTACCTGTCGCTGCAACGAGCCAAGATTCGCGTCATCGAGCGACCGTGTCCCGGCTTGGCTCGACAATCCAACCTCAAGATCCTGAGCCAGATCGAGCGCAGCGACGCCCAGAGCTCGGAAGAACCGGGCATATGCCATGTCAGTAGGCGACGGGCCCCTCTTGTCCACGGCAGATGATCGTATCTGCATAATGTTAAGACTGTCAAAAATTTATGGACACTCATGTTCTGATCAGCCTGCCGCGTCACGCCCGCCGCTCCTGAACCAGCGCACATGCGAGAGGCGGGCCGCAAGGCTGCGTCCTGCAACCCTGAGACCCGCCGCACTCACTCACTGCTTGCGGCAGACGCCTTCGGGCCCCTAGCCCTCAGCGCGCGCCACGCCCACTGGGCAGGACACGCCCGTCCCGTGGTCGGGGCAGTAGCCGTAGGGGTTTTTGGTGTCGGCCAGGTACTGCTGGTGGTAGTCCTCAGCGAAGTAGAACTCCGACGCCGGGACCACCTCGGTGGTGATCTCGGCGTAACCGGCCTCGGCCAGCCGCCTGGCGTAGGCGGCCAGGGACTCCTCGGCCTGCGCCTTCTGCTCGGGCGAGTTGTAGAAGATGGCCGAGCGGTACTGGGTACCGTGGTCGTTGCCCTGCCGCATGCCCTGGGTCGGGTCGTGCGCCTCCCAGAACGCCTTCAGCAGGTCCTGGTAAGAGATCCGCTTCGGGTCGAAGACCACGCGGACCGCCTCGGCGTGCCCGGTCCGGCCGCTGCAGACCTCCTCGTAGGTCGGGTTCGGCGTGAAGCCGCCCTCGTAGCCCACCGCGGTCGTCACCACGCCAGGCATCTGCCAGAACAGCTTCTCGGCGCCCCAGAAGCAGTCGAGCGCGAACTCGGCGACCTGCGTGCCCTCGGGGTATGGCGGCCGCAGAGGAGCGTCGAGCACTTCGTGACGCGCGGGCACCGGCATCGGCTGGGACCGGCCGGGCAGCGCCTCCTCCGCACCCACCATGCGGGTCTTCTGGAAACCGAACATTGCCGCCTCCTAACGTGAAACCGGTCTGGCGCGAACACCGCCAGGGGCGGTGAGTGCGCCAGGTCCCAGTCAAGCCGATCCGTTCCCAAGGAAGCGAACCGGGTTCTGAGCCACGGAATTCCCGGCGCCGTTGGTTCCGATAAACCAATAAAAGTGGCATCTCGGGTTATGGCGGTGGCAAGGGCTGACGATCGCGGCCAGCGCCGTCTTACCGGGCGGCGCCGGGGGCGGGAGGTGGCTGGCAGCCGCGCCGCGGGCGGGAGGTCGCTGGCAGCCGGCCCCCAGGGGCGCGAGAAGCCCGGCAGCCGGCAGCACCACGGGGCGCCAGGTGCCTCGCAGCCAGCACCAGGAAGCTGTCCAGTACGCCCGGGTGGCTGGCAGTCCACGTCCGGATCGGCTGCGGGTTGTGGCTGGCTCGATGTCCTCGGCGGCCGCTCACGGCTTCGGCTGGGTTCTCCGGGCAATGGCTCTAGCGCCTGTGGTCCCCTGGTGATGCCCACGCGATATAGGCCGCTCGCGATGGCTATCGAACCGGACGTCGCCGGACACTACCCGGCGAGGCCGTCTTTTCTGCCCCCGAACCGGAAAGCGTGCGCGAGCGCAGGTTATCGGCTCTGGCCTGGACGGCCCGGTTGACCAGGACGAATCGGCGAACCGGCCGATTGGCGCGATGTTCGCTACTCGATTCAGGCCCGGCAACCCCGCGCAGGCTGGCACCATGCTCCTGACCGGTGGCAACAGTTACATAACGGCGGTTGACTGCGCACGGACGGCCATGGTGCCATGCTGTTCAAGTTCTGCACGCATGTTCGCAGAGCGAACAGGACCACCTGTCCGCCGGCGCCGCGGCCGGACGGCCCCCGTGCGGTAGCGCTACACCAGCACGTTTCACCGAGCGAGCAGCAGTCAACCATGCGAAAAGTCATAAGAGCCGCACATCAGGCATTCCGCGCCGAGTTCGGGGCTTGTCACAAGTCCACGCCCTCGCTGCGCTTGCCAGTGGGGCTCAATAAATGAAAAGGCGTTCTCACATCACCGGGAAAATGCTGCTGCGCCGGAATTCGGGCGATGTTGGCGCCGGCCTGCTACCTCCGGCAAGGGAGGCTAGCGGCGTCCCCTGACAGGCGGTCTCGCGTCCTTCGACGCCGACCTCGTAAGGAGATCGATTACGGATGAGTGACCAGACTGGGCAATCCGACAGCATCGTCGGCAGCATCAGCAGACGGGGCCTGCTGCGGGCGGCCGGCACCGGCGCAGCCGTCATGGGGGCAGGCGGGCTGCTCGAGGCATGCAGCTCCGGCATCAAGGGCGCCAGCTCGGCGTCGAGCGGCACCAAGGCCATCACGATCGGCTGGATCCACCCGCTGACCGGCGACCTGGCCGGGTTCGGCGCGGCAGACAACTGGGTGATCTCCAAGATCAAGCAGACTGGCCCGTACAAGAACGGGTTCAAGATCGGCGGTAAGACCTACTCGGTCACCATCAAGTCCTACGACAGCCAGTCCAGCGTCACCCGGGCCGGAGACCTGGCCAGGACGGCCATCCTGAGCGACAACGTGGACCTGCTGTTCGCCTCGTCCACGCCCGAGACCGTCAACGCGGTCGCCAGCCAGGCCGAGACCCTGGGCACCCCGCTGATCTGCTCGAACATCCCGTGGGAGGCCTGGTACATCAATCTCGGGGGCAACCCGGCCAAGCCAACGCTCAAGCCCAAGTACGTGGTGATGTACTTCCTGGGCGCCGAGCACCTGGCCAAGTGCTTCATCCCGATGTGGAACCGGATCCACGCCCAGCTGCACACCAACAAGGTGGTCGCCGCGGCGTTCCCCAACGACTCCGACGGCAACGCGTTCCGCGCGGTGTTCCCGCCGATCGTCGCGGCGGCGGGCTACACGTTCGACATGTCAGCGGCCTACCCGGACGGGACCACGAACTACTCCTCGATGATCTCTGCGTTCAAGGCCGACAACGCGGACTTCTTCACCAACGTGCCGCTGCCGCCCGACTTCGCCACCATGTGGAAGCAGTCGATCCAGCAGGGCTTCCGGCCCAAGCTGGCGACCGTGGCCAAGGTGCTGCTGTTCCCCACCGACGCCTACGCGATGGGCTCCTCGGTGTACAACGTGGCCACCGACACCTGGTGGGTGCCGACCCTGCCGTGGACCTCCACGTTCACCGGCGAGAGCTGCCAGACCATGGCGAACGAGTTCGAGAGCGCCACCGGCGGGCAGTGGAACGCCAACATCAGCAACTACAGCCTCTTCGAGGCGGCCCACGCCGCGCTCACCTCGGTCACCGACCCGCACGACAAGAACGAGGTCGCCGCCGCCATCCATAACGTGAACATCCACGCGCTGGCCGGACCGCTCGACTTCGCGTCCGGCGGCCCCGCGCCCGGCGTGGCGATCACCCCGCCGGCCGGCGTGCAATGGCAGAAGGGGACCAAGTACCCGCTGGAAATGCAGATCGTCGACAACACGCTGCTGCCGGAGGCGAAGATCACGGCCGACCTCCTGCCGACCAACACGTGACCGGATGACCAACCCGCTGCTCGAGCTCGACCAGGTGACGAAACGGTTCGGCCGGGTCGTCGTCGCGGAGGACCTGTCCCTCGCCGTCGGCCCCGGGGAGGTGGTCGGGATCGTGGGGCCGAACGGTGCCGGCAAGACCAGCCTGTTCGGCCTCATCTCCGGCGACCTGCACCCCGGGGCCGGCGAGGTCCGTTTCGGCGGGCGCACGGTCACCAAGCTGGATGCGGCCGCGCGCTGCAGGCTGGGCATCGGCCGCACGTACCAGGTGCCGCGGCCGTTCGGGGACATGACCGTGTTCGAGAACCTGCTCATCGCCGCACAGCAGGGCGGCGGGCTGAGGCGGCGGGCCAGCTACGCGGCCGCGATCGACGCGCTGGACCGCTGCGGCATGCCCAGCCAGGCGAACGTGCCCGCCGACCGGCTCGGCCTGCTGCAGCGCAAGCGGCTCGAGCTCGCCCGCGCCCTCGCCACGCAGCCGACGCTGCTGCTGCTCGACGAGGTGGCGGGCGGCCTCACCGACCCAGAGGTCGCCGAGCTGGTCGAGATCGTCCGCGGCATCAACGACGCGGGCATCGCGGTGATCTGGATCGAGCACGTGGTCCGGGCGCTCACCGCCGTGGTGAGCCGGCTGATCTGCCTGGCCGGCGGCAGGTTCGTGGGCGACGGTGACCCGGCCGCTGTGCTGGCCGAGCCCGCGGTCCGCGAGGTCTTCCTCGGCACCGATGTCACGGCGGCGCTGGCCGGCGGTTCCCTGGAGGCACCTTCGGAACTGGAGGGGGGCGGGGCGGTGGCGGACCCGTGACCGCATCGGCCGCGAACAGGGACGGGGAGGCGACCGGGGAGCGACCGGACGGCGAGGCGCCGATTCTGGAACTCCGCGACCTGGTCGTGTACCACGGGCAGCTACGGGCCCTGGACGGGATCTCGCTGCGGGTGCTCCCCGGCGAGGTCTACGCGATCATCGGCGCGAACGGCGCGGGCAAGTCGACGCTGCTGCGCACGGTGGCCGGCCTGCACCACCCGACGACGGGCTCGATCCGGTTCGACGGGAAGGACGTGACCGGGCTGCGGCCCGAGCGCCGCGCCACGCGGGGGATCGTGATGGTGCCGGAGGGCAGGCGCCTGTTCGAGTCGCTGTCGGTCGAGGAGAACCTGCAGGTCGGCGCGACGTACGCGCGGCCGGGGCCGTGGACCATCGACCGGGTGTACGAGACATTCGGCTGGATGCGAGAGCGCCGCAGGCAACTCGCCGCCCAGCTCTCCGGCGGCGAGCAGCAGACGGTCGCCATCGGCCGGGCCCTCGTCGCCAACCCCCGCATGCTGCTGCTCGACGAGCTGTCGCTCGGCCTGGCGCCCGTGGTCGTCCAGAGGATCTACGGCATGCTGCCGCAGATCCTGGCCACCGGCCTGACCGTGCTGCTCGTCGAGCAGGACGTGAGCCAGGCGCTGCGGGTGGCCACCCACATCCATTGCCTGCTGGAGGGCCGGACCACCTTGGAGGGCCGGCCCGCCGACGTTACCGCGGACCAGGTCGAAGCCGCCTACTTCGGGCTGGCGGGCGCTGCCTCGGCCGACCACCCCGGCGAAGGGAGTGAGCCGTAATGGCGTGGGTGAACGCCATCATCCAGGGGGTGCTGACCGGCGGGCTCTACGCGCTGTTCGCCTGCGGGCTGTCGCTGATATTCGGGGTGATGAAGGTCGTGAACCTTGCCCACGGCGACCTCGCGGTGGTCGCGGGCTACCT
>JASIJN010000274.1 GCA_030050125.1 Streptosporangiaceae bacterium
GGGGCGGGCCCGGCCGCGGTCCGGCCGACGCGGGGCGGGTTGCCGGGCCGTCCCGCCCGAGGGCCCGGGCCGGCCCGGCGTGGTGTCCGGGCGTAAGGTCAGGCAGGTCAGTTGCGATAGCGGGCGATGACGTCGGCGCCGAAGCGGGCCATCTCCTCGCGCTGCGGCGAGAACTGCAGCAACATCAGGCCGACCCCGGCCTCCTCGTAGGCGCGCAGCCGCTGCGTGATCTGGTCGGCGGTGCCGATCAGCCCGCTGCGCAGGCCGCGGTTGGAGACGCTGTACTCCTCGAGGGAGACCCGCGACTCGAGCTGCGAGCCCTCCACGAAGTCCTGGTAGGACGCGTACGCCTCGGGCGAGGACCGGACGTTGAGTACCCGGTCCAGCTCGGCCTGGGCCTCCGCCTCGGTGTCGCGGCAGATGACATAGCCGGAGACGCCGAACACCAGGGGCGGCAACCCGGCCGCGGTCCGCCGGGCGTCCATGTCCGCGACCTTGGCCGCGATGACCTCGGGGGCGTCGCCGTGCATGACGTACGCGTCGGCCTGGGCCGAGATGATCTCCTTGGCCCGGGGCGACTCGCCGCCCATGTAGACCGCGGGCAGCCGGCCGGGCTTGGGTTCGAGCACGGCCCCTTCGAGCTGGTACAGCGGCCCGTGATGGGTCACGGTCGGCTCGCGAAGCAGCCGGGACACCACATCCAGCCATTCCTGGGTGCGCTCGTACCTGGCGTCGTGCACGTCGAACGGGGCCCCGTACTGCGCGGCCTCGTCCTTCCACCAGGACGACACGACGTTGAGCGACAGCCGGCCCGGGGCGATCGTGTCGAGCGTCGACAGCGCCTTGGCGGTCAGTGACGGCGAGTGGTAGTTGGGCCGGACCGCCAGCATCAGCTCGAGCTGCGTGGTGACGGCGGCCACGGCCGGCGCCAGGGTCCAGCAGTCCAGCGACGGCGCGCGGTGCCCCTTGATGTCGTTCAGGTTCAGCTCGGCGATCAGGGTCAGCTCGAAGCCGAGCCGCTCGCTGTCCACGGCCAGATCGCGCATGTAGGGCCAGGCGATCGTCATGCCCTCGTCCTCGACGTTGCGCAGCCATCCGCCGAACACCGGCATCCAGTATCCGAATCGCATCAGCCGGCCCTTCTCGCTTCGGACTCCTCGGCCAGCAGCCGGCCGAGGAACGCGGCCACCTCGGGCAGCGCGGGCCGCGGTGCCGCGGCCTCGACGCCGGAGTTGTAGTTGGTGGTGGTGTTCACGTCGTAGGTGACCACGCGGCCGTCCGCCGTCTCGATGAACTCGAACCCGGCGATCTCCAGCCCTGCGCCGCGGGCGAAGTCCAGGTACCGGCCGATGATCGGGTGATCGAAGCCCTCGCGCAGCGCGAACAGGCCCGCCGGGGCGGCGCCGGGCTCCACCGCGCAGGCGTCGGCCGGGCAGAGCTCGAAGCCGCCGCGCGCGGTGTCGGCGGTGATCGCGTACACGAACTCGCCGCCGACGATCTCGGCCCTGGTGATGCGCGGCTGCGCGGCGCGCAGGTACTCCTGCAGCAGGCTGATCCCGTCCACCGGCGCCTGGTAGTCCGCCGACCCGGTGTAGGCGTCGAACTCGTCATGGCTCTCGAACAGCCGGACGCCCGTGCCCCTGCCGCCCTGGTTGTGCTTGGAGATGAACGGCACGGGCAGCTTCCTGGCCGCGGCCGGCAGGTCGGCGGTCCCGGCCACCGCCAGCGTGCGGGGGACGTCGAAGCCGGCCGCGCGGAGCGCGGTGAGCTGGGCCGCCTTGCTCACCTCCAGCTCCAGGGCGCGCCGGCCGTTCACCACCCGCCGCCCGTGCGACTCGAGCCACCCGAGGACCGCCCGGGCCTGGTCCTTGGCGTACGGGTGGTCGCGGGTGTGCGACGACGCGCTCATCCGCGACCAGAACACCCCGGACGGAGGCTCATCGTCCAGGTCGAGAACGCCGTCCCCGAGCAGCCACTGCTCATGCGGCAGGCCGGCCGCGTCAAAGGCCGCGCCCAGCGGGGCGTACCAGTCCGGGTTCTCGTGGAGCACATGAACCTTCACGCTGCCCAGCCCTCCGCTTGGTTGTGCCACGCACAGGGTATGCGCAGGAACTCAGCGCGAGTCAGTGCCGACGTGGGTAGGCCAGCGCGACGGCCAGGAACGTGTCGTTCGCGTCCCGGTCGCCGATCGTCACCCGCACGCCCTCCGTGCCGTAAGGGCGCACGCTCACCCCCTGCCGGTCGCAGGCATCGGCGAAGTCGGCGGTGTCGGCATCGAGCCGGAGCCAGACGAAGTTCCCCTCGGTCGGCGGCACCGTCCAGCCCTGGCCGAGCAGCTCGTCCCGGACCCGGTGCCGCTCACCGACGACCGCCTCTACCCGTTCCAGCAGCTCGGGCTCTGCCTCGAGCGATGCCAGCGCGGCGGCCTGGGCCAGGGAGTTCACGGAGAAGGTCAGCAGCGTCTTACGGACCGCGACCGCCACAGGCTCTTGGGCGATCATGAAGCCGACCCGCAGCCCGGCCAGCCCGTACGCCTTGGAGAAGGTGCGCAGCACGGCCAGGTTGGGCCGGTCGCGGTACAGGGTGATCCCGTTCGGCACGTCCGGGTCCCGGACGTATTCGGAGTAGGCCTCGTCGAAGACGACCAGGCAGTCCTCGGGGACGCGGCCGAGGAACTCCTCGACCTCGGGGCGGCGCACCACCGTGCCGGTCGGGTTGTTCGGGTTGCACACCAGGATCAGCCGGGTCCGGTCGGTGATCGCGTCGGCCATGGCGGACAGGTCGTGCGTCTCCTCGCGAAGCGGCACCCGCACCGACGTGACGCCGGCCAGATCCGACAGGTACGGATACGCCTCGAACGAGCGCCAGGCGTACAGCACCTCGACGCCGGGCTCGCCAACGGCCTCCAGCAGTTGCTGGACCACACCGACCGAGCCGCAGCCGACCACCACGTGCGCGGCCGGGACCTCGAAGCGCGCCGCGATCGCCTCGGTCAGATCGACCGCGCCGTTGTCCGGGTACAGGTTGATGCGGCTGGCGGCCTCGGCGATGGCCTTCACGACCGACGGCAGCGGGCCGAACGGCGACTCGTTCGAGGACAGCTTGAACGATCTGCCGCCGGGGGCAGACGGGGCCTTGCCCGGCTGATATGCCACGAACTGGTCGAGAACCTGTCGGAAACGCGGATACACCACGGACACCTTTGTCCTCCCGGGTCGGAGCAGCCGTCATCGGGTGCAGCCCCAGCATGCCACGCCCGCGCCAGTGCGGTCTCGGCCC
>JASIJN010000031.1 GCA_030050125.1 Streptosporangiaceae bacterium
GTGGGCGCCCAGCGCGCGGCAGCCAAGCTCTGCGATGCTCTCCTCGATCTCGCCGAGGGCGCCCAGGCCGATGCGGTGCAGTTCCTCGGGATCGAACGGCAGCGTCGTCCCGATGCGAACACAGCACGCATACGCCGCCACGCCGCCTCGCACGTGCAGCAGGCCCGCCTGCTCGGGCGGACGCGATCTGGGCAGCAGATCGGCGAGCAGGTCCGCGTAACGCCCGACGGCCGGGCGGATCTCATCGCGCACGACCCGCTCGACCTCGTCCCGCCATGCCGCCGCCCCGGCCCACCCTTCCGGCGGCTGGCGGGAGAGCATCGGGTCGTGTTCCGCTTCTGACAGGTGCTCACGCACCTGGCGGAGGGCATCGCTGACAAGCGGGGCGACGGGCAGCAGACCCTCCCCGGCGGCTGCGCGCACGACGTGCGTGTATTGATCGAGGTACCCGGGCAGGCGGTGGCACCGGGCCAGGTAGGCGCGGGCGCTGGCAGGGTCGCCGAGCCGGGTCCGCGACGCGATCAGCAGCATCAGCGATGGACCAGCCACCGGAAAGGTCGTCACGGTGAATTCGTCGACGCGCGAGTCGGCTGCCGCCAGGGCCCGCGCTGCCTTGTCGCGCACGACGTCGAGAAGGACACCGCCGTCGCACTCCGCCGCTTCCCCGGCGAGCTGGCCGCACCGGACGATGATGTCGGCCAGCCGGGCGCGCCACGCCTGCCGGGATTCAGCCGAGAGATCGGGTACCGCGTCGTCATAACCGCTGATCGAGCTGAACGAGGCCCAGAACGGATCGTTCCGCAGTTCTACCTCGGCTAGTTCCCCGGCCAGGTCGCCAACTGATGCCGCAGCGTTCATCCGGTACGCACCTCACGATCATCGCCGGGGTCGCGGCCGTCACCGATCGCGTGACGCATCGCCGCCTGCCAGCGTGTGGTGTCGGCGATGGTCCAGCGCACCTGCAGCGGGGCTGGATCGCCAGCGAGGAACTCTCGCATCTGCCGCAGCATGGCCATCGCGTCGTCGGCCTGCTGGTCGACCTCTCCCGCCGGCAGCCAGTCACGCAGGGCGCTGGTCTCGTCGGGATCGGCGCCGGCGCCCTCGGCCGCCTCGAGCACGGCCGGCCACGTCCGGTCCTGGTAGAACAGGGCAGCGCCCGCTGCCGTCAGCGCTTCGCGCGTCGCGTCGGAGATGATCTCGGCCTCGCGGGCTGCCCGAAGAGTTGCCCGGATGTTGACCATCGCCTCCGACAGCGCCTGGTACCCCCGCGGTCCCGGCTCATGGGCGACGGCCACCTCGTCGTCCCTGTCCAGCGTGCCGTCCTTGACCGCCTGATACACCCGCCCGACGCCGCGCATCCCGAAAGCCTCCAGCTCGGCCGCGCGCAACGCGCCCATGCCCGCGCTGCCGAACACGTGGACGCCTCGTTCCATGATCCACATGATCTCCTTGTGCCACACCGCGGGAACGTGCTCAAAGTAGCCGTCGATAATGCCGATCGCCCGCGGCTGCCTTTGCCACAGCCGGCAGACGTCGCCAGCGGCCACCGGCGGCAGGTAGACCGCGGAACTGAACTCCGCTCGCGCCTCGGCCAGCGCAAGCGTCGGGCCGAGGAAGACGTAAGCCCCGCTCATCGGCCGCCGGCCAAGTTCATCGCCCGCCGTCCGAGGCGGCAGGGCACAAGCCCTGCGGGGCCTTCCAGGCCAGGGATAATCACCCGCACGACGGCGACGCCGAACTCCTGGCGGGTCAGGTCCACGACGACCACCTCGCCGATTCCGGCCGACCGGAGAGCGTCGAGTTCCCAGGCCACATCCTGGCCGATGCTCTCGCTCCAGAAGGACCGGACGGCGGTGAAGTCGCGGGCTGCGTCACCGCCGGGGCCTGCCGCCTGCTCTCGGCGCGGTTCATCCGCCGCCTGGCGGGAGCAGCCCAGGTTTGCGGGCTCGTCACGGGCAGCCGAGATCACCGCCAGCCGTGCCTGAGCGGCCTCGGTGAGCGCCCGGAGGAGCGCGATTCCCCGGTCCGGATGACACCCCATCCCCGCTGATCGGTCCCGCATGCGGCCGGGATGCCGGTCCCCCTCGGCGATCACGGCCGTGAAGGCGGGAATCCCGATGTCGGTGGTGATGTCCCAGATCGCCACCGCCATGCCCGCCCGGTCAAGCCGGTCAAGTGCCTCGGCGCAGCCAGTGTCGTCCACGGTCCGAGGGTCGATCCGGCGCGACGACCTCTCCTCAGCGGTCCGCAGTTCATGCAGTGCGACGGCGTCGCGCTCGACCGTCTCGCAAATGCCGTGGCTGATCGCCTCGAGGAGGTGATTGCCGGAAGCAAGGCCGTTGGAAGTCGCTATGAAGCATCCCGTCCCGGTCGGCACGGGCAGCGTGTAGGCGGTATGAACGATTTCGTAAGGAGCCCATACCGCCGTTTGCGTGAGCAGGTCCTCTCCTTCGATCCACAACACCGGGAAATCGGGGTGATATAGCGAATTCGGCGGCTGCGGAAGGAGGTCAACATCAACAAGCCGGTGACTGAACCGCAGGTCGTTGACGCTGCCGAGGATGAGCGGTCGTATTATCCGCTCTGCGACGAAAGCCTCGACACTCTCCATGACTCCTGATGCCTTGGCAGCCGTCAGCTCGAGGCCTTTGCCCAGTGATACCACCACCGACCGGGAATTCGGGCGGCAAACGGTGACCACCGGAATGCCGATCGTGTCGAGACCGGTAATATCGGCGACCCGTGTAATTCCCATGACCGGGAAATAGGGGCAGACCGTGCTCAGCGTCTCCTCCGGGGAAACCAGTCGGTGTGTCCCAGCCCAGTACCGGGTCGGGACGTCCACCTGGTCAGCCACGGACGGCACCTGTGGTGCTCAATTCCGCCAGCCGGTGGTGAGGGGTTCCCGGTCAGTACGCGAAGCAGCCGCTGGCCTCCCCGGAGTCCCTGGCCCCGGCTCCGTAGGCGAAGCAGCCGCCGGCCGTGCCCAGTCCGCCGGGCTCGGCCGCGTAGGCGAAGCATGTGCTGCCCGCCCCGGTGTCCCTCGCCCCGGCCCCGTAGGCGAAGCAGCCGCCGCCTTCCCCGAGGCCCTTGGCCCCGGAGGCGTAGGCGAAGCAGCCGCCGGCCGTGCCCAGTCCGCCGGGCTGGGCCGCGTAGGCGAAGCAGCCGCTGCCTACCCCGGTCCTGGGCTCGGCCGCGTAGGCGAAGCAGCCGCCGGACGTGCCCAGTCCGCCGGGCTCGGCCGCGTAGGCGAAGCAGCCGCCGACTTCTGGCATCCGCCGCGCATCGCGCAGCGCGCGCGGGGCTGACGCGCGGTTCCTGACCCCGAGTGGCACATCCGCTCCCTGGCCGCTAAATACAGACATCGCCGTTCCCTTCTGCACGAATGCCGAGCCATGCTCTGCTTCTAGGTTCCGGCCGCGTCCTAGACGTCGGCTAAGACGCCGGCTGTCAGCCTGTTCCGGTAGTTGCGCCGCCTCGGCGGTCTGGTGGATCTGCTGGTCAGGGCGATCGCAGGCCACCTGTCCGGGGTCCGGTCGCCGGTACAGGAATCGCGGCCGAATTACAGGGATTGCTGACTGAGGATGTGCCTGCCTGGCCAGCGGACGCGTGCCGGAAATGGCATTATCGGAACAAGCAGACGCCGATGGCTCCGGCTCTCCGGGACCGGACGGATCGGCGCACCGCTCCTGGCCGCCCATGGGATGGTGACGGCATGGGTGAGCACGGCGGTAGCCATGCGGGCGGGCTGGTCCGCGCGTTCCGTCAGAAAGCCGGGCTCACCCAGCGGCAGCTCGCCCAGGTCGCGGGCGTCAGTGTGGGCGTGGTGCGCGACCTGGAGCAGGGCCGGACCGCGCGCCTGCACACCGAGTCAGTGCGGCGGCTGGCCAGCGCGCTGCGCCTGGACCGGCAGCAGGCCAGGGAACTCAGCCTGGCGGCACGGGTGCCCGCCGACGGGGCCGCGGCGCGCGTCCAGACGGGCGAGCTGCGGATTAGCGTGCTGGGGCCGGTAGCGGCCTGGCGGCACGGCGCGCCGGTGGCGCTTGGCCCTCCGATGCAGCGGGCGGTGCTGGGGCTGCTAGCCGTATACACAGGCACCGGACTTTCTCGTTCCGTGGTCACCGACGCGCTGTGGGGGGAGGATCCGCCGATGACGGCGGCGTCGATGCTGCTGTCCTACATCAGCCGGCTTCGGCGTCTGCTGGGGCCCGGTGGTCCGGTGCGCACGACCGGCAACGGCTACCGGCTCGAGCCCGCGGCCTGCGAGCTGGACCTGCTCATCTTCGGCGGGTTGGTCCGCCACGCCCAGAAGGCCCAGGCTGCGGGCGAACTCGCCACGGCATGCCAGGCCTACGCGGACGCGATCGCGCTGTGGCGAGGAGACCCGCTGGCCGACTGTGACATCCTGCAGGGCCATCCGGCGGTCGTGCGGCTGAGTCAGCAAAAGGCCGACGCGGTCACCGGTTACGCGGACGCCGCGATCGCGGCCCGGTGCCCTGACCGCATCCTGCCGCACCTACGTGAGCTGACCGACCGCGAGCCGCTGAACGAGCGGGCGCATGCCCTGCTGATGATTGCGCTCGCGGGCAGCGGCCAGCAGGCCACCGCGCTGGGCGTCTTCGACCAGATGCAGCGCCGGCTCGACAACGAGCTCGGGATAAGGCCGGGGCCCGAGCTGACCGCTGCCCAGGTCCAGGTGCTGAGCCAGCAGATCCCAGTGGGCCCGGCGACCGCCTCGGCAGCCGCGGCTGCCGCGCGTCCGCGACCAGCTGCCCGACACTTTCCCGGCCAGCTGCCATGCGCGGTGGCGCATTTCACCGGCCGAGCGGTCGAGTTGGCAGCGCTGAACACCGCGCTCGATCAGGCCGCGGGCCGGACAATCGTGATTTCCGCGATCGCTGGGACTGCAGGAGTGGGCAAGACCGCACTGGCCATCCAATGGGCGCACCAGGTCACAGGACACTTCCCCGACGGCCAGCTCTACGTGAACCTGCGCGGCTACGATCCCGACCAGCCAATGCCCGCGGCCGACGCGCTGGCCAGGTTCCTGCGCGCCCTAGGGGTGCCCGGCCAGGACATCCCGGCTGAAGAAGACGAGCGCGCCGCCCGCTACCGCAGCCTGCTGGTCGGCAAGCGTGTGCTGGTCATGCTGGACAACGCCGGATCGGCCGAGCAGGTGCGCCCCCTGCTCCCCGGCACCCCGGCCTGCACGGTGATGGTGACCAGCCGCGATGCGCTGGCCGGGCTGGTGGCCAGGGATGGTGCCACCCGCCTGGAGCTGGACCTGCTGCCGCTAGAGGAGGCGGTCGATCTGCTGCGGACGCTCATCGGGGCGCGCGTCGACGCGGCCCCCGATGCGGCCGCGGAACTAGCTGCCCAGTGCTGCCGGCTGCCGCTGGCACTGAGGGTGGCGGCCGAGCTCGCCACCAGCCGCCCGGGCGTGCCGCTGACCCAGCTGACTCGCGAGCTGGCTGACTTGCATAAGCGTCTGGACCTGCTCGCGGCAGGCGGAGACCGCCGCGCCGCGGTGCGAGCCGTGTTCTCATGGTCTTACCAGCACCTCGGCGCTGATGCCGCCCGGGGATTCCGTCTGCTTGGCCTGCATCCCGGCCCCGACTTCGAGCCGTACGCCGCCGCGGTGGTGACCGGCACGACGGCAGAGCATGCCCGCCGCGTGCTAGGCGAGCTTTCCCGCGCGCACCTGATCGCCGAGCACGTTCCCGGCCGGTATGCCTTCCACGACCTGCTGCGCGCCTACGCCGCCGAGCAGGCCCGGCACACCGACAGCGACGCCGCCCGGCGCGAGGCCACCGGCCGGGTCCTCGACCACTACCTGCACACCGCCGCCCGTGCCGCCCGCCTGCTGAACCCGGCCAAGGAGCCGGTGGTCCTGGCCCCGCCCAGGCCCGGCGCCGCGCCCGGGCGGCCCGCCGACCGCACGCAGGCCCTGGCCTGGTTTGAGGCCGAGCACCAGGTCCTGCTCGCCGCGGGCAGCCTCGCCGCCGGGTCCGGGTTCGACCGCCACGCCTGGCAGCTTCCCTGGGCCACGGCGGACTTCCTGGAAGCCCGCGGGCACTGGCAGGAATGGGCCACGGCCCAGCGCACGGCGCTGGCCGCCGCGACCCGCCTGGGCGACATCGCCGCCCAGGCCCTGTCCGGCCGCCTGCTGGCGAACGCCTGCAGAGGCCTCG
>JASIJN010000275.1 GCA_030050125.1 Streptosporangiaceae bacterium
GGGCGCCCCAGATGGGCGAGGACCAGGATCCTGGCGCCCCGCCCGGCCAGCTTGCGGATCGTCGGCAGGCTGGCCCGGATCCGCCCGTCGTCGGTGATCGTGGTCCCGTCGAGCGGCGTGTTCAGGTCGGCGCGCAGCAGGACCGTGCGACCGGTCAGGTCGTCCAGCTCGTCGATCCCCCGCATCTCGGCGCGGCCTTCAGGCCCGGGCGGGCAGCCCGGCCCCGACCAGGGCGACCAGGTCGGCGAGCCGGTTGGAGTAGCCCCACTCGTTGTCGTACCAGCCGATGATCTTGACCTGGTTCCCGTTCACCATGGTGCACAGGGAGTCGAACGTGCACGAGTACGGGGTCCGGACGATGTCGGACGACACGATGGGATCGGCGGTGTAGTGCAGGTAGCCCTTGAGCGGCCCGTCGGCCGCGGCCCGGAAGGCGGCGTTCACCTCGGCCACGGTCACGTCCCGCTCCAGGTCGGCCACCAGGTCGGTGACCGAGCCGTCGATCACCGGAACCCGCATCGAGATCCCGTCCAGCTTCCCCTTCAGCTCCGGCAGCACCAGCGCGGTGGCCTTCGCGGCGCCGGTGCTGGTCGGCACGATGTTCTGCGCGGCAGCCCGGGCCCGGCGCAGGTCCCGGTGCGGGAAGTCCTGGAGCACCTGGTCGCTGGTGTAGGCGTGGACCGTGGTCATGAACCCCTTGACGATCCCGAAGCTGTCCAGCAGCACCTTGGCCATGGGTGCGACGCAGTTCGTGGTGCACGACGCGTTGGACAGGATGTCGTGCCGGGCGGGGTCGTAGGACTCGTCGTTCACGCCCATCACGACCGTGATGTCCTCGCCCGTGGCGGGCGCGGAGATGACCACCTTGCGCGCGCCCGCGTCCAGGTGCTTGCGGGCGTCGGCGGCCTTGGTGAACCGGCCGGTGGACTCGATCACGACGTCCACGCCCAGCTCGCCCCAGGGCAGGGCGGCCGGGTCGCGCTCGGCGAGCATCCGGATCGCCTGCGACCCGGCCCGGATCCAGCCGCCTTCGGCGGTCACGTCCGCCTCCAGCGGGCCGAGCACCGTGTCGTACTTGAGCAGGTGCGCGAACGTCGCGACGTCGCCCAGGTCGTTGGCCGCGACGATCTCGATGCCCGCGGCGCTTGCCGCCCCGGCGTGCACCGCCCGCCAGAAGTTGCGGCCGATCCGGCCGAATCCGTTGATGCCCACCCGGACAGTCACAGCAGCGTTCTCCTCACGATCTTGTCGCCGTCCCCGGCCCCGATCACGGCAGCTTTATCCCCGGCAAAACCCTACCGAACTCCCGCTCCCGCCCGGTCCCGCCCGGTCCGCTCAGGGCACCAGCATGTCGGCGGTCAGGTGCGCCTCG
The DNA here is from genome assembly GCA_030050125.1 of Streptosporangiaceae bacterium. The sequence goes on from JASIJN010000275.1 coordinate 1,373, forward strand.
GTCCCCGGGATGCCCAGCTCGGCCGCGCGCCGGTCGGCCAGGGCGAGCAGCCGCCGGATCCGGCCCGCGATCGCGTCCTTGGTCAGCGCGGGGTCGGCCAGCTGGCCCAGCTCCTCCAGGCTGGCCTGCCGGTGCCTGATCCGCAGTTCGCCCGCGACGATGAGGTGGCCGGGCGCCGAGGAGCCCAGGATCTCCAGTGCCCGCTCGACCCGGGCGCCCGCCGCGACCGCGGCCCGGGCGCTGCGCCGCAGGTTCGCGTCGTCGAAGTTCGCCAGCCGGTTGGCGGTCGCCCTGACCTCGCGCCGCATCCGCCGGTCCTCCCAGGCCAGCATGCTGTCATGGGCCCCGAGCCTGGTCAGCAGCGCGCTGATCGCATCGCCGTCCCTGATCACCACCCGGTCCACCCCCCGGACCTCGCGGGCCTTGGCGTGAATCTTCAGCCGGCGCGCGGCCCCGACCATGGCCAGCGCGGCCTCCGGGCCCGGGCAGGTGACCTCGAGCGACATCGACCGGCCCGGCTCGGTCAGGCTTCCGTGGGCCAGGAACGCGCCGCGCCAGGCCGACTCGCAGTCACAGGTCGCGGCGGACACCACCTGCCTCGGCAGCCCCCGCACCGGCCGCCCGTACCCGTCCACCAGCCCGGTCTGCCGGGCCAGGCTCTCGCCGTCCTTGGTCACCCGCACCACGTACCGGTTGCCCTTGCGCAGGCCGCTCGGGGCCAGCACGATCAGCTCCGACGCGTGGCCGAAGACCTCCGCCACGTCCTTGCGGAGCCGGCGCGCGGCCGCACCGGTGTCGAGCTCGGCCTCGACCACGATCCGGCCCGCGGCCAGGTGCAGGCCGCCGGCGAACCGCAGCAGCGTCGACACCTCTGCCTTGCGGCAGCACGGCTTGCGCACGGCGATACGGCTGAGCTCGTCCTTCACCAGGCCGGTCATGGCCATGGGCGTCACTCCCCCTCGAAAATCTGCGCGAAAGCGCCCGCGAGCAGCCGCGGATCGTGGCGCGGCGTCCCGTCCCCTACGGCGAGGTCGGCCAGCACCAGCCTGCCGCCCAGGAGCGCCGCGGCCTTCTCCAGCTCAGCCACGGCCGCGCTGGCCGCGCCGCGGTCGGCGAGCACCACGTCAACCGCCAGCTCCGGAGCATGATCGGCCAGCACCTCCAGGTGTGCGTGCGGGGAAAACCCCTCGGTCTCGCCCGGCTGCGGCGCCAGATTCAGCGCGACCAGCCTGCGCGCCCTGGTGCCCACCAGCGCCTCCGCCAGCCCGGGCACCAGCAGGTGCGGAAGCACGCTGGTGAACCAGGACCCTGGCCCCAGCACCACCCAGTCCGCCGCCCCGACCGCGGCCACCGCCTCGGGGCACGCGGGCGGGTCCGCGGGAACCAGTGACATCGACCGTACCCGCCCGGTCGTCGTCGCGCAGGCAACCTGGCCCCGGACCGACGATATGTCGTCCGGACGGGCCGGGTCGGCGCCCTCCACCTCGGCCTCGAGGTCCAGCGGCACCGAGGCCATCGGCAGCACCCGGCCGTGCGCGCCGAGCAGGCGGCCCACCCAGTCCAGCCCCTGCACCGTGTCCCCCAGCAGCTCCCAGAGCGCCACGATCAGGACGTTGCCCACCGCGTGCCCGCCCAGGTCCTCCTGGCCGGTGAACCGGTGCTGGACCACGCGGCTCCAGGTCGTTCCCCAGGAATCGTCCCCGCAGAGCGCGGCCAGCGCCATGCGCAGGTCTCCCGGCGGCAGCACGCCGAACTGCCGGCGGAGCCGGCCGCTCGACCCGCC
>JASIJN010000276.1 GCA_030050125.1 Streptosporangiaceae bacterium
ATTCGCGCACCCCTTCCGCCCGCTAAGGTCTAGACCTTACCGGCCACGATATTCCGCCGCTGGCCGCTCGGTATTTCTGGATCTTCTCGCATATGACCTGCGCGCTCAAGATGGATTTCGGCATCTGGTGCCACGGGGGAATGACCGCGATCATGTGCTGAAAGGGTCTGGACAGTTTGAGGTGCGCGCCCATACGCTACGCGTCAACCGTGCGGGCCCGCCCCAAGAGGAGGCCACCGATATGAGCACCGGCGACATGAGCACCGGCACCCAGGTTTCCGGCGGGCACGAGCGGGACACGGCCGACCTGGCGCGTTTCGGCTACAAGCAGGAACTCAAGCGCGGGCTCGGCCTGTTCAGCTCGTTCGCGGTCGCGTTCAGCTACATCTCGCCGTCCACCGGCATCTTCACGCTGTTCGCCCTGGGCCTGACCACGCTGGGCGGCGTGTTCATCTGGACCTGGCCGGTGGTCGCGCTCGGCCAGTTCATCATCGCGCTCAACTTCGCCGAGGTGTCCAGCCACTACCCGGTGGCCGGCTCGGTCTTCCAGTGGACCAAGTACCTCGCGAGCCGCAGCTACTCCTGGTTCACCGGGTGGATCTACCTGTTCGCCGGCATCATCACGGTGGCCGCGGTGGTGGCCACCCTGCCGCTGGCGCTCATCCCGGCGCTGAACGGGCTCGGCTGGCACGGCCTGAACGCGGCCAGCCTGGGCACCCAGGAGGTCGTCGCGCTGATCACGCTGGTCGTGATCACGGTCCTCAACATCTACGGCGTCAGGCTCGTCGCGATCATCAACAACACCGGCGTGCTGTTCGAGATCCTCGGCATGTTCGTGTTCGCTCTGGTGCTCATGGCCTTCCACAACCACCAGGGATTCAAGGTGGTCACCAACAGCGCGGGCTTCCACGTCGCGCCGAACTCGTTCCTGGCCGCGATGTTCATGAGCCTTTTCGTGATCTACGGATTCGACACCGCCTCCACGCTGGCCGAGGAGACCCGCGACCCGCGCCGCAACGCGCCCAAGGCGGTCCTGTTCTCGGTGATCGGCGCGTTCATCATCGGCGGGGTGTTCCTGCTCGGCGCCCTGGTGGCCATCCCGAACATGGGCGCCGCGGTGAAGGGCGCGTTCGGGCCGGCGGCGATCATCGAGGCCAACTTCCCGACCGGTTTTGCCACCCTCTACCTGCTGGTGGTCTCGGCCGCGATCTTCGTCTGCTGCCTGTCGATCCTGGCCGCGACGATCCGGCTGTGTTTCGGAATGGCGCGCGACAACCAGCTGCCGTTCTCCCGGCCGCTGGCCAGGGTGTCGCCGAGCCTGCACACGCCGATCTGGACGTGCATCGTGGTCGCGCTGATCTCCGCCATACCGTTCATCAAATACGCGGGCGTCGGGATCATCGCCATCGCCGCGACCGGCATGATCTACCTGAGTTACTTCCTCGGCAACCTGGTGATCCTGCGCGCCCGCGGCCGCGGCTGGCCCAAGGTCAGCGCGCCGTTCCGGCTGGGCCGCTGGGGCATTGCGGTGAACATCCTCGGGCTGCTGTACGGCGGCGCGATGCTGATCAACTTCGCCTGGCCGCGCGTGGCCAGCAACCCCGAGCCCAACCAGACCGCAGGACTGCTGAGCCTCGGCCTCGGCTTCCTGAACAAGATCCCGATCCTGTGGACGGTAGCGATCGTCATCGCGCTGATCGGAGCCATCTACTACCTGGTCGTCGGGCGAAGCAAGGCGTTCGCGCCGGTGACAGCGCCGGCTCCCGACGACGAGCTGCCGGCCGTGGGCGGCCAGGGGGCCGCGCCGCAGACCGGAGGCTGACTCCGCCCGGGGAAGGCTAGGCTGCGGGGGGCTGTTGACCGGACCCACCGACGCGGGGCCGGCGGGAAGGACGTACATGCCGCCACGGCCGGATGCCGGGGTCCGCGGGGCCCGGCCCGCGCTGCGGACCAGTGCCAGGCAGCCGCCGGTCATCGTGCGGGGACCCGGGGCCACGGTGCACGGGCAGATCGAGGACTGGCTGGCCGGCGAGATCGCCGTCGGCACGCTGGTACCAGGCGACAGGCTGCCCACCGAGCACGATCTGGCCGCCTGGTTCGGTGTCAGCCGCATGACGCTGCGCCACGCACTCGCCGAGCTGGCCCGGCGCGGCCTGGTGACCAGGACCGTCGGGCGGCGCGGCGGCACCTTTGTCGCCGCGGCCAAGCTCGAGCAGGATCTGACCACGCTGGCCGGGTTCTCCGAGCAGTTGCGCCGCCACGGGATGGTGGCCGGCGCCCGGGTGCTGACCGCGACCGAACGCCCGGCGGGCCCGGTCGCGGGGGCGGCCCTCGACATCGGGCCGGACGACCCGGTGTACGAGGTGCGGCGGATCCGGCTGGCCGACGGCCGCCCGATCGCGGTGGAGCGTTCGTTCTTCCCCGCCGCCCGGTTCCCCGGCATGCTGGACTGCCGGCTCGACGGCTCGCTGTACGAGCTGCTCGAGGTGAAATACGGGCTGCGACCGCACCGGGCCCGGGAGAGCATGGAGCCGGTCACCGCCGGGGTGCGCGAGGCCGAGGCGCTCGAGGTGCCCGAGGGCGCCCCGCTGATGCTGGTCGTGCGCACCGCCTACGCGCGTTCCGGCGAGCCGCTCGAGTTCGCCCGCGACCTGTTCCGCGGCGACCGCACCCGGGTCGTGGTCTGGACCTCCGAGCTGGCCGGCGATCTCTGACCGCCGCCGTCGCCGCAACGGCACCGCCCGTTCACCCGCCCAGGCCCGCCGACACCGCCACCGGCTCCCAGGCCATCTGTGCCCGCCGACACCACCGCCGGCCGCTGGCGGCCAGGCCCGCCGACGACACCGCCGGCCGCTGGCGGCCAAGTAATCTGAGGTAATGAAGGCGGGAGGCGCCCTGGTCCTCTCCGCAGACCCTCGTCAGGCGGCGAGCCGGGCTGCGGCAGAGGCTTGCACGTCGCTGGGCGGCCTGTCCCCCTCGTTCGCGGTCCTGTTCGCCTCCGCTCACTTCTTCGGCTCGGCGCAAGACCTCGTCACGGCGGTGGCCGAGGAGATCGGCCAGGTGCCGCTGATCGGCTGCGTCGCGGAGGCCGTGGCCGGCAACGCCCGCGAGGTCGAGTCCGAGCCCGCCGTTTCGCTCTGGCTGGCCGCTGACATCGGCCCGGTCGAGACGTTCTCCATGGAGTTCGTCCGGACCCCGAGCGGGGGCGCCTTCGGGGGCTACCGGTTCGAGCCTGACCCGGCGGGCGCCCACCTGATGATCTGTGACCCGTTCACGTTTCCGGCCAGTGATCTGCTGGTGCATCTGAACGAGAATGTCCCCGGCGCGGTGGTCATGGGCGGGATGGCAAGCGGCGGGCTGGCCGAGCGGCAGAGCCGGCTGTTCTTGGGTGACCGGGTGCTCTCGCAGGGCGCCGTCGGTGCTCACCTGCCGGGAACCGAGTTCCACCCGCTGGTGGCGCAGGGCTGCCGGCCGGTGGGCGACCCGTACACGATCACCCGGGCCGACAGCAACCTGATCTTCGAACTCGGCGGGCGTCCGCCGCTGGCCCGCCTGCAGGAGCTGGCCGCGGCGCTGTCCGGCCCCGAGCGGGAGCTGCTGGCTCAGGGCGTGCAGATCGGGATCGTCATCGACGAGTACCAGGCCGAGCCGCGCCAAGGAGACTTCCTGATCCGCGGCCTCGTCGGGGCCGACCCGGATTCGGGAACGATCGCGGTGGGCGACGAGGTGCAGGTGGGCCAGACGGTGCAGTTCCATATCCGCGACGCCCAGTCCGCCGACGAGGATCTGCGGCGCATCCTGGAGCAGGAAACCGCCGCGCTCGGCGGCCGGCGGGCCGCCGGCGCTTTGCTGTTCACCTGCAATGGCCGCGGATCACGGATGTTCTCCCAGCCCGACCACGACGCCGGGCTGCTCGCGAAGATGCTGGGCCAGATCCCGGCCGCTGGGTTCTTCTGCGCCGGGGAACTCGGGCCGGTGGGCGGGCGGAACTTCCTGCACACCTTCACCGCGTCCATCGCCTTGTTTCCCGAGGCGGGCCTTTAGGCGTTGTCGGCCGCGGCCGCAGGGCCTATCGCAGGGGCACCGGCGCGTTCAAGATATAACTTGACATCCTCAACCGACGCGATACATCGTATCTCTCGAGCGCCGGTCCGAAGGGGCCGGGAGGACCGGGTTAGGCTCTCACCGGGAGATTCTTGTGACTACCGCGCGCACGAACCAGGCCGGCAAGATCAGCAAGATAGCGGCGTTGCCATGCGGGAGGCGAACCAAGTATCTGGTCGTCGTGTTCTGGCTGATCGTGGTCGCGTTGCTCGGGTCGCTCGCGGGCAAGCTGCAGGGGGCGGAGCGCAACGACGCGTCCTCCTACCTGCCGACCAGCGCTGAATCCACGCAGGAGCTGAACCTCCAGGCCAAGTTCACCTCGCCGAACCTGAACCCGGCGGTGGTGGTCTATACGCGGTCCTCCGGGATTACCCCGGCGGACCTGCGCAAAGCCGCGGCGGACGCGCGCGGCTTCGCCGCGCTGACCGCGGTGCATGGCCGGGTGGCCGGCCCGATCCTGTCCCGCGATCATCAGGCCCTGGAGACGATCATCGGCGCGGACCTGGGCTACAACGCCAACATCAGCGGGTTCATCAACGGGCTGAACGCGACGGCGTCGGCGGGCGACCCCGGGCTGGCCGTGCACATCACCGGTCCTGCCGCCAATGCCGCCGACGAAATCAAGATCTTCAAGGGCATCGACACCACGCTGCTCTACGCGACGCTGGCCGTGGTCATCGCGCTGCTGTTGCTCACCTATCGCAGCCCGGTGCTGTGGTTGCTGCCGATCGCGTCCGCAGGCGTGGCCCTGACCGTGGCCGAGGCCGTCATCTACCTGCTCACCCAGCACGGCCTGACGGTCAACGGCCAAAGCGCGGGGATCCTTGTCGTGCTGGTGCTCGGCGCCGGTACCGACTACGCGCTGCTGCTCATCGCGCGCTACCGCGAGGAGTTGCGCCGGCACGAGGACCGGCACGAGGCGATGGCGGTGGCCCTGCGGCGCGCGGGGCCCGCGATCATGGCCAGCGCCGCGACGGTGATCGCCGGCATGCTCTGCCTGCTGGTCGCCGACTCGGCGGACATCTCCGGCCTGGGCCCCGTGGCCGCGATCGGCATCGCGGTCGGCCTGATCGCCATGATTACGCTCTTGCCCGCGCTGCTCGTGATCTTCGGACGATGGATGTTCTGGCCGATCCGGCCCCGCTACGGATCGGCTGAGCCGACGGCCAGCGGTCTGTGGGCGAAGACGGGCAACGCCATCGCCGGCCGGCCGCGCGTGGTGTGGACGGTCACCGCGGTGCTGCTCGGATGCGCCACGCTCGGCCTCATCGGGTTCAAGATCGGCCCGCTCACCACCGCGCAGTCGTTCCGGGGCACACCGCCCTCGGTCGCGGGCGAGCAGGTGCTCGCGCGTCACTTCCCGGCCGGAGCGGGCGAGCCGGTCGCCGTGATTGGCAACGCCGCGGCAGCCGGGCCGTTGCGCGGGGCACTGGCCTCGACCCCGGGTATCGCCGCGGTGTCCCCGCCGGTCACCGCGGATGGCCTGGTCTACCTGCAGGGCACGCTGACCAGCCAGCCGGTCGGCCAGGCCGCGTTCGCCACGGTCGAACGGGTGCGGACGGCCGTGCACCAGATACCGGGGGCGGACGCCAAGGTCGGCGGCGG
>JASIJN010000277.1 GCA_030050125.1 Streptosporangiaceae bacterium
GACGCCGAGGCCGGGGCCGGGGGCGGCAGCAGCGAGGCGGCCGCCTCGGCCAGCGAGCGGTGCTGCCGCGACGCCCGGGCCAGGTCGCCGAGCGTGGCCTCGAACGACAGCTCCTCGGACCGGCCCGCGTAGACCCCGCCGAGCAGCGGGTCGACCAGCCGGTCCACGACTTCCGGGCCGAACCTCGCCCCGACGTAGGCGGCCACGGCCACGTCGCCTTCCCTCGGGGTCGGCGGCAGCCGCAGGTCGTCCCGGGCCCTGGTGGCTCCGGCCGGTGACAGGATCCCGGACCGGCTCAGCTCGTCCAGGTCCGCCGGGACGCCCATGAACTGCCGCCTCGGCAGCGGGTGCAGGCCGCCGCGGGTCCAGATCCGCGACGAGATGGTGCCCGGCGACCGGAGCTGGCCGGCCAGCCCGAGCGCGCCGATCAGGTCCGTGCCCTCGGGACGGCGGGCCAGCAGGGCCTCCGCGCCCTCGTCGACGGCGACCCCGCCGATCTCGCAGACGGCGAGCTTGCCGCCCAGGCGCGGCGATCCTTCCAGGACGGTGACGTCCAGGCCCTGGTCGCGCAGGAAGAACGCGGCCGCCAGCCCGGCTATCCCGCCGCCCACGATCGCGACGGTCGGGCGCGGCGAGGGTGAGGTCACCCGTCTACTGTGCCCTAACCGCGCCGTGGTTGGCGCGGGCAGGGTCGGCGCAGGGATCGTCGCGGTCCTGCGCGGGATCGGCGGCGTCCCCGCGGGAACCGTTCCACTCGTCGACCTCGGCAGCGTGCCGCTTGGCGCCTCGGCGCTTCACGGTGATCGTGCGCGGCGAACCTGCGGAGCTGACCATGGCGGCCTCCAGCACAACGGGAAGAGGGCGCACCGAGGCCGGGCTCATGGGTCTCGGGCGGCGACAGGGGCTGGTGTTATCGCCCCCGGCCGCACACTAGGACCGCCAGTCGCTCCGGGGTAGGGACAAATATCCCCCGGGGGACGGGAAACCCTTGGGGGATGCCGGCAGCGTGGGCGCGGCGCCGGACGACGACGAGCCCGCGGCGGTGCCTGCCGCGGTGCCTGGCAGCAGGCCGAACGCGTCGGCGACCGCCAGCGCCCCGGACCGGTTGCGCACGCCGAGCTTGCGGAACAGCCGGGTCTGCACGTTCTCGACGGTCTTCGGGGCGATCCCCAGCGCCCGCGCGGTCTGCCGGATGGAGTGACCCTTGGCCAGGGAGCGCAGGATGTCGCTCTCCCGCGCGGTCAGCTCGGGGAGCTCGAGCCGCCCGGGCGACCGCTCGTCCCAGCGCGCCCGCACCGCCCCGATCAGCGGGCGCATCGGCATGGAGTCGACCACCAGGTAGCCCTGCCCGACCATGCGCAGCACGGACAGGAAGTGGTCGTCGATCCGGTCCGCCGAGACCAGCGCGCTGGCCCCGCAAGCCAGCGCCTCGGCGAGTTCCGGCGGGTCGAGCGGCTTGCTGTGCACCAGGATGGCCGGGACGCCGAGCTCGGCGACCAGATCCCAGTCCGGCGGCGCGGGGTCGACGAGCACGGCCACGATCGGGCCTTGGTGCCAGCGGGCCCAGTGCGTGTCGGCCACCGGCTCCGGCATCTTGACCATGACGAACGGCAGCGGGCTCGACACCAGCGCGGCCACCACCTGGTCCATGGCCGAGGCGTGGTCGCCGGTCACCACGGGCAGCAGCACGCCCTCGCCGTCGGCTGGCGGGCGCCGCGGCGGCGCTGGGGGCGCCTGCACCGCCCGCAGCGGCATCGTCGGCGGGTCGAGCATGCCGAGGGAGGCCGCCTTGGCCACCGCGTGCACACTGCTGCTCACGTCCAGCTTGGCGTAGACGCGGCGCTTGAGGTTCTCCACCGTGAGCGGGCTGAGCCCGAGCAGGTCCGCGATCTCGGCCACGCTATGCCCCGAACTGGTCAGCACGACCAGCTCGAGTTCCCGGTCGGTCAGGCCGCCCGGGCTGTCCTTCGCGTGCCGTCCCCGGCTCCGCCGCAGCAGCGCGAGCACCGCCGACAGGCCCTTCGACTCCGGCACCAGCGAGGCGACGCCGGCCCGGCAGGCCGCGGCCAGGTCCTGCTCGGATGCCTCACGGTAGGTCACGATCACGTTCAGCTCGGGATAGCGCCGGGTCAGGGCGGCCACCCGCTCGGAGATTTCCCGCAGCCGCGTTCCCGCGTCGAGGATCACCACGTCGGGGTGACGGAGCTCACACAACTCGAAGATCGCGTCTGGCTCCGCCACCTTGCCGACCACGGTGATGTCGGGCCGGACGGCCAGACAGGCTGAGAGGGTGTCACGGAGGAGCCGGCGCGAGGACTGCACGGCTACCTGGACGGTGACGCGAGCGGGGGGCACGGTCATCGTTCGCCTTGGCTTCCGTTATCTCCATACCTAGCGGGCACGTGAGGAATCGCAGTCTACGCCGCAGGGCCTTTTACCGCCCCCGAGTTGACATCTTTCTCATATCCGCGTGTCATCCTGGACGCAAATTGAATGCCATGATAGACGCCGCGTCACCCGGCCACGCTGGGTAACCCGGATCTGAGCTGCGGCTTTCTATTTCGCGGCGGACCAGAGGATTTCCGGTGCTTGCCTCCCGTGCTGGTTACCGAGCGTGTCATTCCGCTGACCGCGATATCAGGGCTGCGCGCGGGCTATCCGGCAAACGCGCTGCCCGAATCTGATTCGGCGGCGGATCGGGACAGCCGCCGGCCCGCCGCGGCGCGGCGCGAGCCGCCTGGCCGCACCGGGCCCCGGGTGACCCGTTACCTGACCGTTGCCGGGCCGGCGGAACCGGGCTTGCCTCCGGGTGCGTCCCAGCGGCATGGACACCACCCCCCTGGCCCGTTCATCCCGCGGGCCGCTGCGCGTGACCGCGCTGTGCTGCGCC
>JASIJN010000278.1 GCA_030050125.1 Streptosporangiaceae bacterium
GTTCCGCAGGACCAGGCCGGTCCGCCGGGCGCTCTATCACTGGCGGCCCAGCCGCTGGCCGCGCCCACGCTCGGGTACGGGCCCGGGCCTGCCGATCAGGTCACGGCCGCGGCGCAGCAAGCCCAGGGGTCGCATGCCCTGGCCCCGCATGCCCTGGCCCCGCAGGTCCTGGCGCCGCAAGCTTCGCCGCAGCAGGCGCCGGTCCCGGTGCAGCAGAGCCCGGCCCATCAGGCGGCCGGGCCGCAGGACGCGCTGCCGCCGCAAATCCATGTACCGCAAACCCATGTGCCGCACAGCCCGGTGCCGCAGGCTCAGCCGCAGCAGGCGCCACCGCCGCTCGCGCAGCAGGCGCCCGCGCAGCAGAACTCCGCGCCGCAGCAGCAACTGTCTCAGCAGCAACTGGCGCAGAGTCAGATGGCACAGGGCCCGGTGCTGCAGGGCCCCGTGCCGCAGGGCCCCGTGCCGGATGGCCCGGTGCCGCAGAACCACCTGCCGCAGAACCACCTGCCGCAGCACGGGCTGGCGCAGCCACCCATGCCGCCGCAGCCCTCGCTGCGGGGTCAGGGAGAGCCGCGCTTTGGTTCCGGCCAGGGGGATTACCGTCTGCCCGACCAGGCCGGCCCGCGCGCCGGGCTGCCCTCCAGGGACGGCATGACCGCACCGGGCCCCGAGGCCGCGCGCCCCTCGGGGCCGTCGGCTCAGTACGGCGAGAACGGGGCACCCGGCCGGTACGGCGAGAACGGCACGGCGTCCGCCCGGTACGGCGAGAACGGCGCACCAGGCCGCTACGGCGAGAACGGCACGGCGTCTGCCCGGTACGGCGAGAACGGCGCACCAGGCCGCTACGGCGAGAACGGCGCACCCGGCCGGTACGCCGACGGCCCCGCCGGGGCCCGGTTCGCCGAAGGCCCGGCACAGGCCCGGTTCGGCGACGGGGCCGGCCAGGCCCGGTTCGGTGACGGGCCCGCTCCGGGGAGGTTCGGGGACGGCCCCGGCCAGGCACGTTTCGCCGACGGCTCCGGCCAGCCGCCGTATCCAGCGGCCCCGCCCGGCGTCTTCGGCCCCGGCAGCGCGGCAGAGGCGCCGTACCCGCAGTTCCCTGGCCCGCAGCCCGGTCAGCACGGGGCGCAGGGACCAGAACCCGGGTACCCCGCGCAGCAGCGCGACCAGGGCACGTACGGCCCGCCGCAGTCGTCCGCGCACTCGTCCCTGCCCCAGCCCGTTGCTGCGCCCATGGCTATCTCGCTGGCCGACGCGGTTCAGGCAGCGCACGCGGAGGGGTTCGGCTTCGGCGACGCGGTGGCCAGGGACGCCCCGGCGTTGTGGCTCGAGGCCGTGCTGGCCCGCAAGCCGCGGATGCCGTCGGATCTCGAGGCCAGGCTGCTGCAAGGCTCGGCGCTGCCCATCGATTCGTTGCTGCACGACGAGGTCAGGCACTCGCTGCGCCGCGGCTTCTGGGACGCGCTCGAGCGCTCGCGCCGGTAGCGATTTCATTAGGACAACGCCACGTTGGAGACCCGCTTCGGGCGGGTACCTTACCTAACGTGCCTGTTCTGAGCCGTGAGGAATTCGACGCCATCGAGTTCGACGCCGCCGCCAGCGGCGACCACCAGACCGCGGCTCGGCTGATGAGCAAGCTCGCGGTGATCGGCACCCAGACCGACGCGATGCCCCGCTCCGAGGCCTTCCTCCGGGCCGGTGAGCAGTGGCTGCTCGCCGACGACCCGGCCGCCGCCGCCAGCGGCTTCCGGCTGGCGATGGCCGACGGCGGCCCGGTTTTCGTGGACCCGCGGGTGCCGCTGGCCCGGGCGCTCTTCCTGCTCGGCAAGACGGCGGAGGCTCAGTCGCTGCTCGACAAGCTGAAGGCTGAGGGCCGCCACGACCCGCGGATGTGTGATCTGGTCGCCGAACTGCTGGTCGAGCGCTCCGACCTGGCGGGGGCTCTGGACTGGGCGACGGCCGGAGTCGAGCTGTGCCTGCAGCGCCGGACACCGCACGGGATCCGGGCCGCGGCGGACGCCAACGGCAACCCGGAGGCCTCCGACGCGGAGGCCGAGCTGCGGCTGCTGCTCAGCCTCCGCTACCGGATCCGCAACGACCTTGGGCTGCCCGAGGACAGCTACGACGCGCTGCTCGACGAGGCATGAGCCGGTGACTGCACGATGAGCGCGTCGGCCGCCTCGTCGAGATCGACGACGACCGTGTCACCGTCAACGATCTCCCCGGCCAGCAGTGCCTTGGCCAGCTGATCACCGATCGAGGACTGGATCAGCCTGCGCAGCGGCCTCGCGCCGTACACCGGGTCGAACCCGGTGACCGCCAGCCACTCGCGGGCGGCCGGGGTGACCGTCAGCGTCAGCCGTCGGTCCGACAGCCGCTTGGCCAGCCTGGCTACCTGCAGGTCGACGATCTCGGTGAGTTCCTCCGTGTTCAGCGCGTCGAAGAGGATCACGTCGTCGAGCCGGTTCAGGAACTCCGGCTTGAATGTCGACCTGACGACCGTCATGACCGCGTCCCGCTTGGCCGTCTCGTCCAGCGCCGGATCGGCGATGTACTGCGAGCCCAGGTTGGACGTGAGGATCAGGATCGTGTTGCGGAAGTCGACCGTGCGGCCCTGCCCGTCGGTCAGGCGGCCGTCGTCGAGCACCTGGAGCAGGATGTCGAAGACCTCCTGGTGCGCCTTCTCCACCTCGTCCAGCAGGACCACGGTGTAGGGACGCCGCCGCACCGCCTCGGTGAGCTGGCCGCCCTCCTCGTATCCCACGTAGCCGGGCGGGGCGCCGACCAGGCGGGCCACCGAGTGCCGCTCCGAGTACTCGCTCATGTCGATGCGGATCATCGCCCGCTCGTCGTCGAACAGGAACTCAGCCAGCGCCTTGGCCAGCTCGGTCTTGCCGACCCCGGTGGGGCCGAGGAAGAGGAACGAGCCGGACGGGCGGTCCGGGTCGGCGATGCCGGCCCGGGACCGGCGCACCGCGTCCGACACGGCCTGGACGGCCCGGGACTGGCCCACCAGCCGCTTGCCGAGCTCGGCCTCCATCCGCAGCAGCTTGCCGGTTTCTCCCTCGAGCAGCCGGCCGGCCGGTATGCCGGTCCACGAGGAGACCACGTCGGCCACGTCGTCCGGTCCGACCTCCTCCTTGACCATCGGCTGCGCATCCGCCGCCGCGTTGGCCTCCTCGAGGGCGCGGTCCACCGCCGGGATCTCCTGGTACTGCAGCCGGGAGGCGGTCTCCCAGTCGGTCTCCCGCTGCGCGCGCTCGAGCTGGCCCTGCAGGTCATCCCGGCGCTTCTTCAGCTCGCCGACCTTGTTCAGGCCGGCCTTCTCCCGGTCCCACTGGGCCAGCAGCGCGGTCAGCTGCTCCTGCCGGTCGGCCTTGTCCGCGCGGAGCCGCTCCAGCCGCTCCTTGCTGGCCGGGTCGGCCTCCTTGGCCAGGGCCAGCTCCTCCATCAGCATCCGGTCCACGGACCGCTGCAGCTCGTCGATCTCGACCGGGCGCGAGTCGATCTCCATGCGCAGCCGCGACGCCGCCTCGTCGACCAGGTCGATCGCCTTGTCCGGGAGAAAACGCGCGGTGATGTAGCGGTCCGACAGCGCCGCGGCGGCGACCAGCGCCGCGTCGGAGATCTGCACCTGGTGGTGCGCCTCGTAGCGGCCCTTGAGCCCGCGCAGGATGGCGATCGTGTCCTCCACGGAGGGCTCGTTCACGAACACCTGCTGGAACCGGCGCTCCAGGGCGGGGTCCTTCTCGATCCGCTCCCGGTACTCGTCGAGCGTGGTGGCGCCGACCATGCGCAGCTCTCCGCGGGCCAGCATGGGCTTGAGCATGTTGCCCGCGTCCATCGCGCCCTCGGCGGCGCCGGCCCCGACGACCGTGTGCAGCTCGTCGATGAACGTGATGATCTGGCCTTCGCTCTCCTTGATCTCGCCGAGGACCGCCTTCAGGCGCTCCTCGAACTCGCCGCGGTACTTGGCGCCGGCCAGCATCGCGCCCAGGTCCAGTGCGACCACGCGCTTGCCCCGCAGAGACTCGGGCACGTCCCCGGCCACGATCCGCTGGGCCAGGCCCTCCACCACGGCGGTCTTGCCCACGCCGGGCTCACCGATCAGCACCGGGTTGTTCTTGGTCCGCCGGGAGAGCACTTGGATCACCCGGCGAATCTCGGCGTCGCGGCCGATGACCGGGTCGAGCTTGCCCTCGCGGGCGCTGCGGGTCAGGTCGATCCCGTACTTCTCCAGGGCCTTGTAGGTGTCCTCGGGGTCCGGGCTGGTGACCCTCGCGTGCCCGCGGACCTGCTCGAACGCGGCCAGCAGCTGGTCCGGGCCCGCGCCGGCCTCGCGCAGCACGGTGGCCGCCTGACCCCCGTCGGCGGCGAGGCCGACGAGCAGGTGCTCGGTCGAGACGTACTCGTCGTTCATCTCCCTGGCCCGCTTCGCCGCCGTGGACAGCGCGGTGAGCAGCGGGCGCGAGGTCTCGGGGGCGTTCAGCGTGGCCCCGGCCGCGCGGGGCAGCCGGGCCAGTAGCTCGCTCGTGGTCTTCAGCACGGCGGCCGGGTCGGCGCCGACGGCCTGCAGCAGCGGGCTGGCCGTGCCCCCCTCCTGCCCGATCAGCGCGGCCAGCAGGTGCAACCCCTCGACGTTGGGGTTTCCCGCCGCCGCGGCCTGCCGGACGGCATCGGACAGTGCCTCCTGGCTCTTACGTGTCAGCTTGTCATCAGCCATTGTTCGTCGTCTCTCGCAAGGTCGCCGCCCGGCCCAGCGTCGCGGCTCCCGGCTCGGCCAGGCCCGGCTGGGCCGGGCCGGCGGGCTGTGGGTTCACCGGCGTGTCCGAGCGGCGCACCGGGACCAGCGCGGCGCCATCGTTCCGGCTCCGCAGCAGCGCGGCCAGCCTGGCCGCGACCGCGCGGGTGGACTCGAGCTCAGCCCGGAGCTGAGCGACTTCCGCGTGCAGTTCGCCGAGCAGCGCGCGGCTGCGCTCCTGCTCGTTTTCGAGCTCCAGGATCCGCTTGATCCCGGAGAGGTTGACGCCCTCCTCCTGCGACAGGCGCTGCACCTCGCGCAGGACCAGGATGTCGCGCAGCGAATAGCGCCGCCCGCGGCCGGTCGCCCGGCCCGGGGATACCAGGCCGAGCCGGTCGTAGGTGCGCAGCGTCTGCGGGTGCAGCCCGGACATCTGGGCCGCCACGGAGATGACGTAGACCGGCGAGTCGTCGGTCAGCTCGAACTGGATCACGTCATCTCCTCTCGTCTGCTCGTTCCGTCGCAGGGCCGCGCCGGTCGCCGGTCGACATGTCGCCTCATCCGGCCTTTGCCTGGCGCATCAGTTCGGCCCGCGGATCATCGCCGCCGGTCAGCTTGCGGAACGTCTCGAGCGCCTCGCGCGCCTCGGAGTCGAGGTTCTTGGGCACCTGCACGTTCACGGTGACCAGGAGGTCGCCCATGGTGGAGTCCTGGCGCCTGACGCCCTTGCCCGGGATCCGGAACGTCCGGCCGTTCGGCGTGCCGGGCGGGATGCGGAAGTTCACCGGCATCCCGCGGTGCGTCGGCACCTTGATCTCGGCGCCGAGCGTCAGTTCGGCGAACGTGGCCGGAACCGTGACGGTCAGGTTGTGGCCCGACCGTCCGAACACCGGGTGCGGCGCGACGTGCACGCGCACGTACAGGTCCCCGGCCGGGCCGCCACGCTCGCCCGGAGCGCCCTTGCCCTTGAGCTTGATCCGCTGGCCGTCGGCGACCCCGGCCGGGATCCGGGCCTGGATGGTCCGGGTGCTCATCGCCCGTCCGCTGCCCGAGCAGGTCGGGCACGGGTCGTCGACCACCAGTCCGCGACCACGGCACGTCTTGCAGGGCTCGGAGAAGGCGAAGTTGCCCAGGTTCCGGCTGGCCTGCCCGGTTCCCTCGCAGCTGGGACACACCCGCGGGACCGTGCCGGCCTTGGCGCCGGTGCCCTTGCAGGTCTGGCACGGCCCTTCGCCGGCCAGGTGCAAGGACACCGTGGCGCCGTCGATCGCGTCGCTGAAGCTCAGCGACGCCTCGGTCTCGACGTCCGCGCCGCGCCTCGGCCTCGTCTGGGTGGAACGGCCGCCGAACATGCCGCCGAGCAGGTCGCCGAGCCGCCCGCCGGCGCCGCCGGCCTGGCCGGCGGCGGTGCCGAACAGGTCGCCGAGATCGAAGTTGTAGCCGCCGGCCGACCCGGGCATTCTCACGCCGCCGCTGCCGAACAGCGAGCGCGCGTCGTCGTACTCCTTGCGCCGCTTCTCGTCGGACAGCACGTTGTACGCCTCGGAGATCTCCTTGAAGCGCTCCTCGGCCTTCGCGTCGCCCTTGTTGGCGTCGGGGTGGTACCTGCGGGCCAGCTTGCGGTATGACTTCTTGATCTCGTCGGCACTCGCGCCCTTGGCAACGCCTAGGACCTTGTAATAGTCCTTCTCGAGGAAGTCCTTGGTGCTCAACGGGCCTCTCCTCGTCGGGTCCTAGTCGTTGTCCTGGAAATCGTGTGTGCCGTCCGCGCCGCCGTCGGCCTCGTCCGGCTCGCCGGGTTCGGCCACCGCGACCCGCGCCGGGCGCAGGATCCGGTCGCCGACCTTGTAGCCGGGCTGCAGGATCCGGACACACGTCGTCTGGGCCACGTCCGCCGAGTAGGAGTGCATCAGCGCCTCGTGCAGGTTCGGGTCGAACGGCTCGCCGTCCTCCCCGTAGCTGGTGAGCCCGAGCTTGCCGACGGCCGACTCCAGCGACTCGGCGACCGACTTGAAACCGCCGGACAGCTCTCCGTGCTCGCGGGCGCGGCCGATGTCGTCGAGAACCGGCAGCAGTTCGGTGAGCACGTTGGCTAGTGCCTGCTCCCTGACCGCGATCCGGTCCCGCTCGACCCGCTTGCGGTAGTTGGCGTATTCGGCCTGCAGCCGCTGAAGGTCGGCGGTCCGCTCGGCGAGCTTGGCTGACGCCAGCTTCGCCTCGGCGGCCTGCGCCTCCGAAGCGGGCGCGCTGTCCTGTGCCCCCGGAGCCTCCTGCCCCGCGGAATCCGACGAATCGGCTCCGGGGACGCCCCCGGGCTTGGACACCGCGTGCCTGCCTGGCCTGTTCTGGCCGGGCCCGCGCTGCGGCGGGCCAGCCTGGCCCGGGCGATCCTGCCGCTCGACGTCCCGTACCTGGCCGGTGGCCGGGTCGATGCGCCTGCGGTCGCGGATGACCGGGCCCTGGCTGTCCTGTTCCTCAGACCTCATCAGGCGGCGCCACCCTCTTGGGCCGACCTGTCGTCGTCGACGATCTCAGCCTCGACCACTTCGTCGTCGGATGACTCGGGACCGGCCTGAGCGCCATCGTCCTGGCCGCCCGCCGCGCTCGCCTGCGACTGTGCGTAGATGGCCGTGCCCATCTTCTGGCTGACCTGGGCGGCGTGCTCGCTGGCCTGCCGGATGGCCTCGGTGTCGGAGCCCTCCAGTGCCCGCTTCAGGTCGGCGATCGCGGACTCG
>JASIJN010000279.1 GCA_030050125.1 Streptosporangiaceae bacterium
CACTCCGCTGCCACGACCGCGTCGGCGGAGGTGGCCGTCGCCGGAATCGAGGATCTGGCCGGCGGCCATGTGGTCCGCATCACGGTGCATGACCCGGGCCCCGCGCTCGGCGGTACCTCAGGATCGGGACGCGGCCTCGTCGGAATGCGGGAGCGCATCGCGCTGTTCGGCGGGACGTTGTCGGCGGGCCCGTCCGACGATGGCGGGTTCACCGTCGAGGCCACGTTCGGCGACACCGGCAGGAGGTAGCCAGATGCCCGTCCGCGTTGTGATCGCCGACGACCAGGCACTGATGCGGGCGGCCTTCCGTACCATCCTCGAGGCCGCAGGCCTGCTGGTCGCGGGCGAGGCGGCGACCGGGGATGAGGCCGTGGCGCTCGTCGGGACGCAGCAGCCGGATGTCGTGATCATGGATGTGCGCATGCCGGGCAGCGACGGGCTGAGTGCCACCGCCCAGATCTCCCGGGAGCACCCGTCGGCGCGCGTCCTGGTACTCACCACCTTCGACCTCGACGACTATGTCTTCGGCGCGCTCCAGGCCGGCGCGGCCGGGTTCCTGCTGAAGAACGCCGCGCCTGAGGACCTGATCGCCGCGGTCAACCGGCTCGCGGCCGGCGACGCCGTGCTCGATCCGGCGGTCACCGCCAGGGTGATAGCCCGTTGCGCCGCCACCGGCGCTGACCAGGCCGGCAGCGGCGTCCGGAAGGACCCGGCCAGGTCCGCGGCCCTGGCCTCGCTCACCAGCCGAGAGCGCGACGTCCTGGCCCTGCTGGCGCGCGGTATGTCCAACGCGGAGATCGCGGCATCGCTGACCGTGGGTGACGCCACCGCGAAGACACATGTCTCGCGGCTGCTGGCCAAGCTCGGGGTCCGGGACCGGCTGCAGGCCGCGATCCTCGCCTGCGAGAACGGCTTCGCATCCGCCCCGCCGGCGGGGCCCGTCAGCGCACAACCCGGCCGGACGGCCCGGCAGCCATAGCCGCGACCTGTCGCACGCGGGCCTATTGTTCATTTGTCGGGTCGAGCGGCTGAGGAGGATCGCATGGAGGCCGACGCAGAACCTGGCCCTGACTCCGGAGAGGCAGAAGGCCAGTTCGTCCTGCTCGTTGATTTCGCGCCCAAGGCCGGGCTAAAGGAGGTCTCGCTGAGGCCGCAAGACCTGGCCGCCCGTTCCGCGGCTGCACTTGATAGCGCCATGGCCTCTATTCGCCACATGTCAGAGCGCGTCACCGCGGCGACACGGGGCCTGGCGCAGCCACCCGGTGAGGTAACGGTCGAGTTCGGCCTGAAGCTCGACGCGGCGGGAGGCGCCCTGGTCGCACGCGCAGGAGCCGAAACGCACCTCGTAGTGACACTCAGGTGGAGCGGCAAGGAATAAGTACCGCACATGACGATGACCACGCAGATCATCAGGCAGCACGTACGCAACATGACTGTCCAGGTCCGCGATCCGCTAACGTCGGAGGTCTGCGGCTCCGGCGTTTTGGTGTCGCCGTCCGGCCTGCTCGTCACGTGCGCACACGTCGTCCGCGACTGCGGGGCCGATCCTCGCCGCGTCGGCAGTGTCCTTTCCGTGCATATTCCGGCGACGCCGGAGCACCAGGCAGAGGACCGGGAGGCGCGGATACGGTGGTACCCGAGGGAATCCGAGGACGACCTTGTCCTGCTCCAGCTGGCCGGGGGTCCCGTTCCGCCCGAGCGGGTCGGAACATGTGGCCCGGCCGATGAGTCAGACGAGCATAGTTTCCGGAGTTTCGGATACCGCCGCCGTGATGAGTACTTAGGGCTGCATGCGAAGGGCTTGATCGAGGGGCATGTGCCGTCGCCCAGGCATTTTCTGGTGGAGCCGGTACAGCTGGACTCGCGAGACCTCGATTCCGGCATGAGCGGGGCAGCGGTGTTCGATGTGGAACGCAACCTTGTCGTCGGCTTCGTCTTCCAGGTCTGGGAGCCAGGCGATTCAGCCAAGGACGGCGGTCTCGCCTTCGCCGTCGACGCCGCCGTGCTCGCCTCCTCGCCAGCCGGCAAGCTGCTGGTCCCGACCTTCCTGAAGCACGGCGCGATGGCGGGCCCGGAAATCGACCGGGAGATGGGCGCAACCATCTTTTCGGATGGGCCTGCCATGCTCTCCGGCTGGAGCGTCGAGACCGCGCCGGGCAGCCTCGGCGCCTTCGTGGGCCGGGGCGGGGAGCTTGATGCGATCGAACGGGTCTGGCTGGGTAACCGGGTGCGCATCCTCGGGCTGAGCGGCATGAACGGGCAGGGAAAGACGAGCCTGGTGCGAACCTGGCTCGACGGCCACAGCCAAGGTGCTACGGCACAGCGGCCACAGAGCGTCTTCTGGTGGACTTTTGACCCTGCCGCTAACGAGGTCGACGACTTTCTGGCCGGTGTGATCAAACATCTGTCCGGCGGCGCCGTTGACCCGAGCATTCTCCCTATGGGAACGGCAAAGGCGAATCTTGCGGCGGCGCTGCTGCAAACGGACCGGCGTCATGTTCTGGTGCTCGACGGCCTCGACGGCTTGCAGGTCGACCACGGAGAGCTTGTCGGCTCGTTCACGAGCCAGGCACTGCGAGACTTCCTTGGCTATGCCGCCGCGGGCCAGCACGAATCCCTGTGCATCCTTACCGGGCCACGAGACTTCCGCGACCTGGAGAATCTTGCCACCTTCGAAGGCATGGTGACCGACCGGCTCACCCCGGACGAGGGGCGCGAACTACTTCGCCACAACGGCGTGCGCGGGCAGGATCACGAACTCGACGCCATTGTCGAAGACTGGGAGGGACATGCTCTGGCGCTGACTGCGCTTGCCGCCTACATCCGGGACCAGTGCGGCGGACGAGCTCAGCGGCTCACGGATCTGCCCGGCGGGGATTCTGAACTGCCGTTCGCGACTCGCTTGCAAGAGCTTGGTAACGCGATTGAACGGCAGCGCGACCCTTTGGAACGCGCAGCGGTCGATGTACTGGCACTGGCCAGGATGCCGCTGTCATCGCCGGAACTCGCCGCAGTCATCCGAGAGTCCAACCCGGGCCTGCCACGGGAAACCATTGAGCCGGCGCTGGCCGGCCTGGCCGACACGGTCATGGTACGCGAAACCGCGGACGGCGACCTTCTCCTGCACCCCGTCCTGCGCAGCCTCAACCGCGCCCGGATGCGTGCCGAAGGCACGGCGAATCTGCGATCAATTCACCGGTTGCTGGCCGAGCATTATTACCGTGCCGCGTGCGGTGCCGCTCCTGTGATGGAAACCTTGTGATGACACCTCGCGATTTCGGCAAGCTCAGGCTCCTGATCGAAGCAGTTCATCACGCGTGTGCGGCCGGCGACCTCGACGCGGCGGCATCAGTGTTCTACAACCGCATATACCAGGGCCCCACCGCATATTTTACGTATATTCTTGGCCAGTACGAGACGGCGCTTGACACGCTAACTGATTTTTATCCGCTACGCGATCTGTCACTCGATCCGCGGCTGGAGAACCCGGACGCCCGGCGGTGGATCCTGCATGAGACCGCGGCGTGTTTGCACGTGCTCGGGAGCCTGCCTATGGCCGCCGAACTCGGAAGCCGAGCCGCCGCCGCGGCGATCGCCGCCAACGACCGGCACAACGCCGCGATCAGTTATCACAATCTGGCGGAGTCCCGCCTGGCAGCCGGTGCTCTGGTCAGCTGCCGTTCCGTGGCAATGGAGGCCCTCCAGTTGGCCGTCCAGACCGGTGAGATGGAAGATCAGCTTGTCGCGTTCACCATCCTCGGCCATCTCGATCACCTGGCCGAACGGGACGACCAAGCTGGCGTCAACTTCGGGCGAGCTCTGGAAATAGCGGTCGAGCATACGTCGGTGCCCCTGCTCTACAGCCTCAGCGGCATACGTTACGCAAGTCATCTCGCCGCCACGGGACGGCAGGAGGAAGCGGTGGCGGCCATTCGGGCGAACCTCGTCTTCTGCCGTGAGCAGGGCTGGCAATCTGACGCCGCGCTCGCGCTGGCCCAGTACGCGACGGTGGCTCACCTGCCTGATGCGGAGGCATTCGAATATGCGGACCAGGCGGTACGCGCCGCTCGTACCATCGGAGCGAAACAGACCCTCGCCGAGGCGCTGCTCGCCAGGGCACTGATCGCTGCCCGCAGCAATGGGCCGGATACCGCCCGCACCGATCTCTCCGAGGTGCTTTCTCATGCTCAGCACTCGGGTTACCGGCTGATCGAGTCGGACGCGCGGACAATGCTGGCGACGCTGCGCCGAGCGCAGGGTGAACAGGATTCCGCAAAGGCTGAAGCGGAGCTGGCCAGGCAACTGAGCAGCGAACTGGGCTATCAGATTGGCTACCGGCGGGCCAGCGAAGTTCTCAGGCTCCTGTCAGACGGCTAGCGATCTGTAGTGGTTGCGGTTACGGGCCGTCACACGCGCGGGACCTAGCCTGCCGCCGGGCTGCGGTGCGCCGTGCTGCCCGGTGATGGGTGCGGCGTTGCTGTAGCTGGATGTGCACCAGGCTCGCATTCATCCCGGCCGGCTGCCTCCGGGCTCTGGCCCTCCTGGTCCTGCGGAGCCGTTGCCTCCCCGAGGTAGATTCTGCTGTCGAGCGCCGAGTTCTCCCAGTAGGGAACGTGCTCCGCCGCGTAGTCCGGCCGTTCGCTACCGGCCTGGACGTCTTCGGGCATCAGTCGGCCTCCCCGCGGTAGACGCATCCGGACGTGCACGTCTCGCGGACCACGACCGCACAGAGCGGAAGCTTGTCCGTCAGCCGGTCCCAGATCCACCGGGCAAGGTTCTCGCTCGTCGGGTTGTCCAGCCCCGGCACCTCGTTGAGGTAGTGGTGGTCCAGTTGGGTATGCAGCGGTGCGAACGCGTCCTTGATCTCCTGGAAATCCAGCACCCAGCCGGTTTCGTCCGCTACCGGGCCGGCCACGTGGACCTCCGCCCGGAAGGAGTGACCGTGCAGCCTGGAGCACTTGTGGCCGGGCGGGACTTTGATGAGGCGGTGCGCGGCTTCGAAGGTGAACTCGCGGAAGATCTCCATCATGCGATTCCCAGGAACTTGTGAGTCTGCAGGCTCAGCCGCCACTGCGGGTGGGCCAGGCAGTACTCGACCGCCATGCGGGTATGGGTTTCCCGCTCCGGACCGTCCATCGGCTGCAGCAGCAAGCGCGAAAAGTCGAGGTCCTCGAACATCGGCGGGGGGGCGCCCTCCTGCGGGAAGACGAGCTTCAGTTCGTCGCCGCGGGTGACCAGCAGACGGGCACCGGCCTTGGGACTGACGCATACCCAGTCCAGGCCTTCCGGCGGTTCCTGGGTCCCGTTGGTTTCCACGCCTACCTCGAAACCGGCGGCATGGAGGGCGGCGACGGCCGGGTGATCAAGCTGGAGCAGGGGCTCTCCGCCGGTGCAGACCACATACGGCTTGGCCAGAACGTGGGCGCGAGGCTTCCACGCCGCGCACACCGCGGCCGCGAGATCGGCGGGCGTCGCGAACCTGCCACCTCCCGGGCCGTTGGTGCCGACGAAATCGGTATCGCAGAACCGGCAGATCGCGCGGGCACGATCCTTTTCCCGGCCGGTCCACAGGTTGCAGCTACTGAACCGGCAGAACACTGCCGGGCGCCCGGCGTGCGTTCCCTCGCCTTGCAGGGTGTAATAGATCTCTTTCACCAGGTAGGTCATTCGGCACCATCGCGTGCAACCGCCTCCGCCGGGTCTGCCAGGCCCAATTCAGCGAACCCGCGCCGGCGCAGCAGGCACGAATCGCACGTTCCGCAGGCCTGCCCGGTGGTGCCGGGCTCGTAGCAGCTATGGGTCAGGGAATAGTCCACGCCGAGGGCTAGCCCGCGCTCGATGATCTGCGCCTTGGTTAGCGCGATCAAAGGAGCGTGGATGTGCAGCCTTTGACGGCCTTCCACCCCGGCTTTGGTAGCGAGATTCGCCATGCGCTCGTATGCGCGGATATATTCCGGCCTGCAGTCAGGGTAGCCGCTGTAGTCAAGGGCATTCACGCCGATGAACACATCCTCGGACCCGAGGGTTTCGGCCCAGGCCAGGGCGAAAGAAAGGAAGATTGTGTTCCGGGCTGGCACATACGTTTCCGGGATGCCGTCGGCGATGTCTGCGGCATGCTCATGGTGCGGGACCGAGATGTCGTCCGTCAGGGCCGAGCCTCCGAACAGCCGCAGGTCAATCTCTGCGATGACATGCCGCGCGGCCCCGAGAGCCGCGGCGACGCGGCTCGCGGCTGCCAGCTCGATACTGTGCCGTTGCCCGTAACGGAAGCTCAGCGCGTAAGGCGTGTAGCCTTCAGCATGAGCGATCGCCAGAATGGTGGCTGAATCCAGCCCTCCGCTCAGTAACACAACCGCTGGCTTTGCCTCTGTCAAGTCCGGCCTCCTGGCCACATAGTCTCCGGTCTCGTACCGCTAGCTGCCGCCGTGGCATCCATCCTTCATGCTTTGTCGCAGTCGTGCGGCAGCGCACCTGACCACAGTGGCAGCGCTATATTCGGCATCGCCGCAGCGCAAAGCATAAGTGAAAACGATGAGCGTCTGATCCCCCTGTCGCGCCACGGCGCGATCACAGTCCCTCCCGATGAACGAAACCCTTCCAATTAAACACCCGTGACCGCCGGCTGACAACACAAGATCCCGCGACTAGGCGCTGTGCAGGTTTTCGGCTGCTCCACCTCACGTTGTGACGTCCCCCGGCGTCTACCCGGTATGACGACTCACCTTTCCGAGCAGATGATGGCCGGATCTCCGGCCGGACGCAGGCTCGTCTTCGAGCCGATCCCGCCGGGCAGCCTGGAAGAAGTCAGGGCGGCCGGGGTGGACGAGGCGGGCAACCTGCTCACCATGCGGACTGACGCTGACGGCGGCAGTCCGCTGCGGTGTTGCCTGCGGGAATCCGTTCCCGGCGAGCGGATTCTGCTCATCGCCTACACGCCGCCCGGCGGCTGCGGTGCCTACGCCGAACGCGGCCCGGTGTTCATCCACGCCGAGCGCTGCGGCGGCTACCTCACCCCGGATCGGTACCCGCCTGCCTTGAGCCACCGCCAGCAGGTCGTGCGCGCCTACGACCGCGACGGCCGGATTGCCGACGGCGTCCTGGTCCGCGACGGCGAGCACGCACTGACCGTGATCGGCGAACTGCTCGACCGGCCGGATGTCACCCTGGTACACCTGCGCAACGTGGGCCACGGCTGCTACAACTTCGCCGTAAGGCGCGGCTGATCAGGCGGGCAGCAGGCCGATCGCGGCCTTGGCCTGACGCACCTTCTCCCGGCCCTGCTCGCTGGCCCGCGCGGCGCCGGCCCGCAGCACCGACCGGACGTGGCCTTGGTCCCGGGACAGCTCCCGGTAGCGGTCGCGGACCGGCGCCAGCGTCGCGATCACGGCGTCGGCGACCGCGTGCTTCAGGTCGCCGTACCGTCCGAACCGGCCGTTCAGGCCGTCGGGTTCCTGGCCGGTGCACGCGGCCAGGATGGCCAGCAGGTTCGACACCCCGGGCTTGCCGGCGGGATCGTAGACCACATCGCCTCCGGTGTCGGTGACCGCTCGCATCACCTTGCGCCGCAGCACGTCGGGCCCGTCGAGCAGGCGCAGGGAGCCCGCGGCCGATGAGGACGACTTGCTCATCTTGCCGGCCGGGTCGGCCAGGTCCATGATCCGGCCGGCGACCGGCGGGTTGATCGCCTTCGGCAGCGTGAAGGTCGGCCCGTACCGGCCGTTGAACCGGGCCGCCACGTCCCGGGCCAGCTCCACGTGCTGGCTCTGATCCTCGCCGACCGGCACCTCGTCGGTGTCGTAGAGCAGGATGTCGGACGCCATCAGGACCGGGTAGGTCAGCAGCGAGAGCCGCACCCCTTCCTGGCGGCGGGCTTTCTCCTTGAACTGGATCATGCGCTGCGCCTCGCCGTAGCCCGTGGCGCACTCCAGGAGATAGTGCAACTCGCAGTGCTCGGGCACGTGCGACTGGACCGTGAACAAGCACACGTCCGGATCGGCGCCCGCGGCCAGCAGCAGGGTGGCGAACTCCAGCGTCCGTCGCCGCACCTCGTCGGGCCGGTGGTCGAGCGTCAGCGCGTGCAGGTCGCTCACCAGCACAACGGTGTCGGCGATGGCTTGCTCGGCGACGATCGGCCGGATCGCGCCTACGTAGTTCCCTAGATGCAGTTCCCCCGACGGGGTGAACCCGGTAAGTCGTCGTGACATCGGTCTCGCTCCTCAGCCCTGGGCCGCCGCCCGGGCCACGCGGCCGGGTCAGGGCAAAGAAAACGGCCGCCCAGCCCGGGCAGCCGCGTGTCGATGCGCGCGAATGGACAGTGCCGCCCGGTCAGGGGCGCCACCAGCCGCAGTAGCCATAGCTCATCCGCACACTCGCATTCTACGACTCCCGGCACCGCCTCCGGGAACAGCGCGATGACCCGGGTGGCTCCATATGCGGTCGAAGTGGGGACTGTTACCGGAAAATGTGCCCTGTTACGCTTCGGCCGACCGATGCGTTACGGCCAGATCCGCGGGCGAAAGGGCGGCCGATGACAGGGGTGAGTCGGTTCTGCGGGTGGGCGTCGCGCGGCGAGGGCCAGGCCGGTGAAGCTCGATAGCGACAGGGACACATTCGGCGAGGCGCTGATGACGTTCAACCTCGCCGCGATGCGCTTGATCGCCGGCTCGCGCAAGTCGCGCGCAGGCCGGCAGCGCGAGCCGTCGGGCTGCATGTTCCCGGTGATCATGGTCAGGGCCCTGCTGATGATCGCCC
The DNA here is from genome assembly GCA_030050125.1 of Streptosporangiaceae bacterium. The sequence goes on from JASIJN010000279.1 coordinate 8,752, forward strand.
TCGTCCTGCTGCTGCCGCTGTTCATGCTGCCATACCTGATCGTGCGCATCGTGACCGTCGGCGGGCCCTCGGTCAGGTACAGCTCCGTCCTCGACGTGGCCAGCGGCGAGCCAGCTCGCTGGGGATACGGCAGCCTCGAGCCGCCGCAGGACGCGAGCGCCGTGCGGGCAGGCGCGGCCGCGATTGCCGCGCACGACCGGGGCTTCGACTCGTCGCGGCTCATGAACTGGGCCGCGGCGGCGACCGGCCTGATCTGCCAGAGCCTGACCTCCGGTGACGCCACCCCGGCCCGCACGTTCATGGCCAACGGGCTGTTCCGTACCTACGAGGCCCTGCTCGAGATACGCGAGAAGGGCGACGTCGCGTGCGAGGGCTCGTGGCGGACGACCGGCGCGCGACTGATCGAGGCCCGGTCCACGCCGCTCTTCGACGAGGTGCGGGTCCGCCTGGAGTGCGAGGGATGGTGCTGGGAGCGGCACGCGCCCACCGGGCTCACGCTGCGCGGCGGCCGGGAGCCACGCACCTGGTCGGAGGACCTGACCTTCGGCCGGTCGGCCCGCGCGACCACGCCCGAGGCCGGCGGCCTCCCGGCGAGCCGGTGCCCGTCCTGCGGTGCGCCCCTCGACCTCACCCGGGACGGCGCGTGCCGGTACTGCAACGGGATCGTCACCGCGGGACGGCTGGACTGGGTGCTCATCGCCTGGCGGCGAGAGCCATGGTGACCTCGGTCCTCGCGGCGGGCAGCGGAGCGTCGCGAGGCGACACCGTGCCAGCCCTCATCGAGCTCGCCATCTTCGTGAGCTGGATCGCGCTGTTCGGCATCGGGCTGGTCTACGCGGCCATTATCACCACCGCCAGGGCCAGGAACCGGCGCAAGAGGAGGCTCGCAGGCTCGCGCGCGGTCGGGCGGGTGACCGGCCCGCCGCCCGGCCTCGACGCCCTGCTGCGCGCCGACCCGGCCTTCGACGAGCAGCTGCTGCTCGATGCCGCGCTGACCGCGACGTTGCTCGTCTTCCTCGCCACGTCCACCGGTGACATGGCCCCCATCGGCCGGCTGGCCACCGGCTCGTTCTGGGAGACCCCGTTCGGCGTGATCACCCGCATGACGGCGCGCGACCGCAGGCGTCAGGAGGCGCGCGAGGCGAAGGAAGACGCTCCCAGCCGCCGGAGGCTGAACATCCCGCTGGACTACCAGCCGTCGGTCCCCGAGCTGATCGCGGTCCAGCTCGGCCGGGACCAGCGCGTGCGGGTTCGCGTCTCCTTCGGCCAGCTGCAGGCGCTGGTCGCGCCCTCCGCGAAGGAGCACGCGGCCGGAGCCGCCGCGCCGAACTTCGGCGCCTTCCTCGGGTCGCTCGGCAAGTCGGTGGCGAACCAGATGAGCGACCGGTCGGCCACGAGCGTTTCGTGGTTGTCGTCCGGCGGTCGCTACGACCTGACGTTCGTCCGGCCGTCCGGCGCCCGGACCGCGCCATCTGCCGCCCTCGCGGATCGCACCTGCACCCGGTGCGGCGCGACGTACCGATCCGAGCTCGCGATCGCGTGCGCTCACTGTCAGGCACCCCGCGCGCTGCCGTGGGGAGACTGGCGGCTGGCACAGGCCCTTCCCGTCTGAGACGGATTGCCGGTGCAGATCATCAGGTACGCCAGCCAGGCGGGCGTTGCGGTGGCGGTGCGGGACGCGGCGGCGATCCGGCCGCTGCCGGCCGGGTCGCTCGCCGAACTGCTGGCCCTGCCGCGGGAAGAGCTGCGCAAGACGCTCGGCCGGCCGGGAGAGGCCGTCGCGTCCGGCGCCCCGGTCCGGCTGCTCCCGCCGGTGGACGGGCTCACCGAGGTGTGGGCATCCGGCGTCACCTACGAGCGCTCCAGCGCGGCGCGCCAGGAAGAGAGCCAGGTCGCCGACGTCTACGCCCGGGTCTATACGGCGGAGCGACCGGAGCTGTTCTTCAAGAGCCAGGCCTGGCGGGTGTGCGGCACCGGCGAGCCCGTCGGGATCAGGCCCGACTCCGCGATATCCGTGCCAGAGCCGGAGCTGGCCCTGGCCTGCAACGCCGAGGCCGAGATCGTCGGCGTCACGATCTGCAACGACGTCTCCTCCCGCTCGATCGAGGGCGAGAACCCGCTCTACCTGCCGCAGGCCAAGATCTACGCGGGCGCGTGCGCGCTCGGCCCCGGGATCGTGCCTGCCTGGGAGCTGCCCGACATCGGCTCGCTGGCCATCACGGCGTCGGTGCGCCGTGGTGACCGCGTCGCCTGGCACGGCGAGACGTCGACGGCGAAGCTGCACCGCGGCCTGGAGGAGCTCGTCGCGTACCTGTTCCGGCACGCGAGCTTCCCGCACGGCGTGATCTTGTCGACGGGCACCGGGCTGGTCCCAGAGCTCGACTTCACCCTGCTGCCCGGCGACGAGGTGCGGATCGACGTCGCGGGCGTCGGCAGCCTGGTGAACATCGCCCGCCCGGCCACCGCCGAGTGGTTCGGCTGGCTCACGCCCGAGCCGGATCGCGCGCCCGCGCCAGCCGCCGGGTAGCGCGCTGCCGGGCGGGCGTTTCTGTCGGTGCCCCGGGGTAACGTCCGGATCGTGGACGGCAGGGCATTGTTCCTAAGCACCCGCGACGACCGGCCCGGCCTGCGGGAGCTGCCCGGCGGGCCGCTGCGGGTCGCGCAGCCATCTCGCGTCGATGAGCTGCGGGCTGCCAGGTTCAGCGCCTACCGGCAGCGCATCGCGGCGGCCCAGGCGCGGCTGGCGGATCCGGCGGCGGCAGACATCGCGCGGTGCGGCAGGGCCGCGGTCGCCGAAGCCCTCCGTCGCCACCGCGAGACGAGTGCCGGCCCGTTCAATACTTCAGGGACATAACGCCCAATTTGCCTATGATCCGGGTCGCTCACGGGCGGGAGCGGTGACCCTGACCGCACGGTTCTTCGTGCCATGGGTCAGGCTGGTAGAGACGAGCAGCCCAGCCGAACCACGCCGCGGCGGGCATCAGTTATCAGCTGAGGGGGCGCTCGATGACCACGGCACTGCTCATTCTCGACATGCTCAGCGACTTCACCAGCGGCAAGCTCGCCAACCCGGCCGCCGAGCAGATCACCGACGCCATCGCCGGACTGGCCGCCGCCGCCCGCGGCCGGAACGACTGGCTGGTCATCTACGGCAACGACGCCCACCAGCCCGGCGACTTCGAGCTCGCCGTCTTCGGTGAGCACGCCATGGCCGGGAGCCCGGGAGCAGCAGTCATCGACCAGCTGGCGCCGCAGCCCGGGGACCTTGTCGTCCCCAAGCGGTACTACTCCGCCTTCACCGAGACAGACCTGGATGCCAGCTGCCGGGTGCACGGCGTCCGCCGCCTGGTGGTCACGGGCCAGCACACCGACTGCTGCTGTCGGCACACGTCCTACGACGCCTTCGCCCGGGGCATCCAGGTGACCGCCGTCAGCGATGCCACGGCCGTCTACGAGCCGTTCGCGGCCGGCCGGTACCAGCAGGCCCAGGACGAGGCGTTGCGGTACCTGCGCACCTACTATGGCGCCGAAGTCACCACCGCCGCCGACCTCGCCTAGCGTGTCCGCCCCGGACAATCACAGGCCCGCAAACCCAGCGCCACCGTCCCGCCGCGCCGCCACCCGCCGCTGGCGCGCCGCCACCCGCTTCCATCCCGCCGGCCCCCGCCAAGGGGCGCAGAGATCGTAACAACCATCGCAAAAGGTGCAATTCGTGGTCGCTCACAAGGCCAGAATGAACCCGGCGACCGACTTTTCATCGATTCCGTGGCTTTGGTGACCCAATTTCTAACACTTTGTCCCAACGAAATCCGTGAGAAGTCGGAACGATCTTGGTCCGAGCGATGGCGGACGTGCGAACCTCGCGAGCAGGGCTGGCG
>JASIJN010000280.1 GCA_030050125.1 Streptosporangiaceae bacterium
GTTTCGGCGCTGCGCGCGGTCAGCTGAGCCGCGCCGGCCCGTAGACCGCCGCGCCGGTGGCCCGGGCCGCCAGCGCGGCCCGCACTCGGCGGACGCCGAAGGGCGCCAGGTAGCCATCCACCTCGTCCGGCTCGGTGAACCGGAACTCGTCGAGTTCCTCCGCCTGCAGCACGATCCCGCTGCCGTCGGCGATCGTCCCGCCGTCGAAGACGAAGTGCATGATCGGGCGGGCCGGCTCGGCATAGGGCTGCGACCAGTCGATGGCCAGCAGGGCGCCGATCGGCAACGGCAGGCCGAGTTCCTCGGCCACCTCCCGGGCACAGCCGACGTGCGGCGGCTCGCCGTGCTCGCAGATGCCGCCCGGCAGCGTCCAGTGGTCCCGGTAGTTGGGTTTGACCAGCAATATCAGCCCGGCCGGGTCGGTGATCAGCGCGCCGGCCGCCAGGACGACGCCCGGCAGCTGCGCGAACCAGGTGTCGTGGTCGATGAAGCCCTGTCCGGGGCCCGGCGGGCTCGCAGGCATCACCGGCGCTCCCCGTGGCCCGCCAGGCGGGAGAGGTAGCCGCCGAGGTCGCCGGCGGGCACGGCGGCCTGCTCGCCGCTGTCCATGTCGCGCACGGTGACCGTGCCCGCGTCGTCCTCGGCGCTGCCGTAGATCAGGCACCAGCGCGCTCCCTGGTCGCTGGCCCACCTGAGCTGCCTGCCGAGCTTGCCAGACGAGCCGAGGTACACGCTGGCCCGCAGGCCCGCGGCCCGGGCGGCCGCCGCCAGGCCGAAGGACTGCCCGGCATACTCCTGCGCCATGACCGTGACCGCGACGTCCAGCCGGCTGGGCCGCTCGTCCCCGGCGTCGGGCAGCAGCGAGAGGATCCGCTCGATGCCGAGCGACGTTCCGGTGGCGGGCACGTCCGGCCCGCCCAGCTGCTCGATCAGGTGGTCATAGCGGCCTCCCCCGCCCATCGAGCCCGCCACTGCGGGAGCGGTCAGCTCCCAGATCGGCCCGGTGTAGTAGCTCAGGCCGCGCACCAGGCGGGGGGTGAACGCGATCCGCCCCGGCGGCAGCTGCGGGGCCACCAGGGACAGCACCCGGTCGACCTCGTCGAGGCCGGCGCTGCCCTCGTCGCTCTTCTTGAGCGCCTCCCTGATCCGCTCGGCCGCGTCGGGCGCGGTCATCGCGTCCACGACATCGGCCGCCTTGGCCGGGTCGAGCCCGCGCTGCCCGAGCTCCGCGGTGACCGCGTCAGGCCGGAGCTTGTCCAGCTTGTCCAGGGTGATCAGGACCCCGGGGCCGAGGTCGGCCGGCACGCCGAACGCGTCGAGCAGCCCGGCCAGCACCCGGCGCGAGTTGAGCTCGACCCGGAACTCGCCGATGCCGAGGGCGGCCAGCGCGTCGTGGTGGGCGCAGAGCACCTCCGCGTCCGCCAGCGGCGAGGCCGAGCCAAGGGTGTCCAGATCGCACTGCACGAACTCGCGGTAGCGGTCCTTGCCCGGCCGCTCCGCCCGCCAGACGGGGCCGAGCGCATAGCGCTTGTACGGCGACGGCAGGCGGCTGCCGTACGCCGCGGCCGCCCGGGCCAGCGGCACGGTGTGGTCGTAACGCAGCGCCAGGTCCGCCTCGCCCGATGCCTCGTGCTCCCCGCGCCGGAGGATCTTGAAGACCAGCTTGTCGCCATCGTCGCCGTACTTGCCCAGCAGCACGTCCAGCCGCTCGAACGCGGGAGTCTGCAGTGGCTCGAAGCCGTAGCGGGTGAACACCGAGCGGATCGCGTCGAACGCGCGCTCGCGCTTCTCGACGTCCGCGGCGAGGAAATCGCGCGTCCCCGATGGTGGGTCGAACTGCGTTGCCATGCGCCCCATGCTTCCATGGGCCCGGCCGGACGTAGTCTGGGGACGTGGTACTCGCCCCCGAAGGACGCCGGATGCTGCGGCTCGAGGCGCGCAATAGCCAGACGCCGATCGAGCGCAAGCCTCCGTGGATCAAGACCAGGCTCCGCACCGGACCGGAGTACACCGCGCTGAAGCAGCTTGTCCGGCGCGAGGGACTGCACACCGTGTGCGAGGAAGCCGGCTGCCCGAACATCTTCGAGTGCTGGGAAGACCGCGAGGCGACGTTCCTGATCGGCGGCGACCAGTGCACCAGGCGGTGCGATTTCTGCCAGATCGCCACCGGCAAGCCCGAGCCGCTGGACGCCGACGAGCCGCGCCGGGTGGCCGAGTCGGTCGCGGCCATGGGCCTGCGCTACGCCACGGTGACCGGCGTGGCCCGGGACGACCTGCCCGACGGCGGTGCCTGGCTGTACGGCCAGACCTGCCGCGAGATCCATGCCGCGGTGCCGGGATGCGGTGTGGAGCTGCTGATCCCCGACTTCGACGCCGATCCCGGGCCGCTCGGGGCGGTGTTCGGCGCCCGGCCCGAGGTGCTCGCGCACAACATCGAGACCGTGCCGCGGATCTTCCGGCGGATCCGGCCTGGGTTCCGCTACGAGCGGTCCCTCGACGTGCTCACCCGGGCCCGCGAGGCGGGCCTGATCACGAAGTCGAACCTGATCCTGGGCATGGGCGAGGAACGCGGCGAGATCAGCCAGGCCATGGCCGACCTGCGCGCGGCCGGCTGTGACCTGCTCACGATCACCCAGTACCTGCGTCCGTCGGTGCGCCATCACCCGATCGAGCGCTGGGTGCCGCCGGAGGAGTTCCAGGAGATCGGCGAGGAGGCCCTGGAGCTGGGGTTCGCCGGGGTGATGTCCGGGCCGCTGGTGCGCTCGTCCTACCGGGCCGGGCGGCTGTACCGCCAGGCGCTCGGCCGCCATGACGTCGCGGCCAGGCCGGCCGCGACGGCCGGCGAAGCCGGCCATGCAGGGGGACGGGGCGGTGGGCGGGGGCATTCGGGCGGGTGTGGGGGGGTCGGCGCCCCGACGACAAGCACAGTATCCTCACCAGCATGGTGAACAAGCCGCCCGGCGCGACCTCGAAGAAGGCCTCGGCCGATGCGGCGACCCCCGGCCGCATCAAGCAGATCGGCATGGTCGCGGGGATCGTCCGCAAGACCAACCCCAAGGCGTTGCCGATCGTCTTCGGCACGGCCATCGGGATCATCGCGATCGCCGTGGTCATCGGCATCTTCACCGGGCTGGTGGCCGTGCTGGCCCCGTTCGGGGTGCTGATCGGGGTGGCGGCGGCGATGATCCTGTTCGGCCGGTTCGCGCAGTCCGCGCAGTATGCGACGATCGCCGGGCAGCCCGGGGCCGCCGCGGCGATCCTGCAGAGCATGCGCGGCAACTGGACGGTGACGCCGGCCATCGCGGCGAACCGGAACATGGACGTGGTGCACCGGACGGTCGGCAGGCCCGGCGTGATCCTGGTTGGCGAGGGCTCGCCGAATCGGCTGCCGAGCCTGCTCGCGGCGGAGAAGAAGCGGGTCTCCCGGGTCGCCTACGACGTGCCGATCTACGACATCCAGGTCGGCGACGAGGAGGGGCAGATCCCGATCCGGCGGCTGCAGCGGCACATCATGAAGCTCCCCCGCAACCTCAAGGGCCCGGCGGTCGCCGACCTGAACTACCGGCTGAAGGCGCTGCCGCAGTCGCTGCAGATGCCCAAAGGCCCGGTGCCGAGGAACGCCCGGATGCCGCGGGCGCCGCGCCCGAAGTTCCGCTGACCGCCCGCCGGAGTGGCTAGGCGCGGACCACGGCGGTGTCGGCGGCCTTGTCGTGCAGGCCCCGCAGGTCCACGTCGAAGACCAGCGGCGGGACCACGGCGAGGAAGAGCACTGCCCGGACCAGGGACCAGACCAGACCCACCGGCTTCCCGTCCAGCCGGATCACCCGGATGCCGAGCAGCCGCTTGCCCACGGTGAAGCCGGTCAGCGCGGTCAGCAGCCAGATCTCCACGGCGAACACCGCGATGGTCAGGTACTGGTTGTGGAACGCGGCCCAGGCGATGGCCTCGCACAGCAGCCAGTCGATCAGCAGCGCGCCCAGCCGACGGCCGACGCCGGCCACCGACCCCGCGCCCGACTCGGGCAGCCCGAGCCGCTGTCCCGGGTAGTCGGTCTTGGTCCCAGGCGATCCCGCCGTGCCGGACAGCCATGTTCCCCACCGTCTCTCCGTCACAAGACATAAGGTACCGTCCTGCGGCCGGGCCCGGTCATCCGCCCGGCGGCGTCCGTAACGTGCGCGAAACATCGGGGATACGGGTCGGAAATCGCGACCGCCTAACGTGCGAGCAGCGCCCGAAAGCGGGCGCGCCGACCTGTCAGCGGCGCAAAGGGGCAAAGGGAGAGCGATGTTCACCAGCGGTGATGAAGTACTCCGGTACATCGAGGCCGAGGGGGTGCAGTTCGTCGATGTCAGGTTCTGCGACCTACCAGGGACTATGCAGCATTTCACGGTGCCGGCGGAGTCCTTCGACGAGAGGGTCTTCAGCGACGGGCTGATGTTCGACGGCTCGTCGATCCGCGGCTTCCAGCAGATCCACGAGTCCGACATGCTGCTGCTGCCCGACTCGACCACCGCCGTCATCGACCCGTTCCGGGCCCGTAAGACGCTGAACCTCACGTTCTTCGTCCACGACCCGCTCACCGGCGAGCCGTACAGCCGCGACCCGCGCAACATCGCCCGCAAGGCCGAGGACTACCTGCGCGGCAGCGGCATCGGGGACACCGCCTACTTCGGCCCCGAGGCGGAGTTCTACATCTTCGACTCGGCCAGGTTCGAGACCAGCTCGAACTCCGGTTACTACTACATCGACTCGGTGGAGGGCGCCTGGAACACCGGCCGCGACGAGCCGGGCGGCAACCTCGCCTACAAGCCGCGGTACAAGGGCGGCTACTTCCCGGTGCCGCCGGCGGACCACTACACCGACCTGCGGTCGGACATGGTGCGCGCGCTGATCGAGTGCGGCATCCCGGTGGAGATGCAGCACCACGAGGTGGGCACGGCCGGCCAGGCCGAGATCGACATCAGGTTCGACAGCATGCTGCACATGGCCGACAAGGTCATGCTCTACAAGTACGTGGTGAAGAGCGTGGCCCGGGCGGCCGGCAAGACCGTGACGTTCATGCCCAAGCCGCTGTTCGGCGACAACGGCTCCGGCATGCACTGCCACCAGAGCCTGTGGAAGGACGGCGCGCCGCTGTTCTACGACGAGGTCGGCTACGC
>JASIJN010000281.1 GCA_030050125.1 Streptosporangiaceae bacterium
GTCCGGCGCGATGCCGCGGCGCCGCGGCGCGGCGGCGCGGCGGCTGTGGCCGGCACCTCGCCGCGGATTCCGCCGCGGATTCCGCCGAAATGTCGGTGTGCGACGCGCCGGAGTGTCAGACGGGTCTTGTCGGCGGCGCTGTCTAGGCTGCTCCGCAGTGGTCGCAGCAGGCACCCGTGACGTGACGGACGAGGAGCATCGTGACGGATAGCTTCACCGTGGACCGGGCGGGTTCCCCGAACGGCCAGGCGGGCGGCATCGCCGCCCCGGTCGGCCGGGTCGCGGGCACCGAGGACTCGACCCCGCTGCAGTTCGCCGTGGCCCTGGACGAGGACTCCTACCTGCAGCTGGACGACGTGGTGGTCACGACGCGGCACATCCCGGGACTCGGGCCGATCCTGACCAGCGGCGTGGTGACGCAGGTCCGCGCCCGGCACGAGGGGGCGAGCTTCGGCTCGGACGTGTTCCTGATCTCCGACGGGGTGCTGCCCGCGCGGGTGCAGGAGATCGCCGAGGTCAGCACCACGCGGGTGGAGCCCGAGGTGTACGTGCCGCCGCGCCCCGGGGAGATCGTGCGCCGCGCCAGCGGGCCCGAACGCGCCCAGGCCCTGTACTTCGATCAGATGGCCTCCCGGCTGCCGGTGGGCCGGGGCCGCGACAGAGCCCCGATCTACGTGAACATGGAGTTCCTCGACGGCACCCGCGGGGCCCATGTGTCGATCAGCGGCATCTCCGGCGTCGCGACCAAGACCAGCTTCGCGCTGTTCCTGCTGCACTCGATCTTCCGGTCCGGCGCCCTCGGCGCCCGCGCGGTCAACGCCAAGGCCCTGGTGTTCAGCGTGAAGGGCGAGGACCTGTTGTTCCTCGACCAGCCGAACGTGCGCCTGGACGACGATCTGCGGACCGAGTACGCCGAGCTCGGCCTGCCGGCCGAGCCCTTCGCCTCGGCCGGATTCTGGGCGCCGCCGATCCCGGACGACCTGACCGGCCGGCCGAACGTCACCGGGCGCACCAGCGGCGTCGAGGCGTTCTGGTGGACGGTCGGCGAGTTCTGCGCCGGGAACATGCTGCCGTACGTGTTCGCGGACGCCGAGGACGAACGCAACCAGTACACGATCGTGATCCACCAGGTGGCGACGCGGCTGCGCCTGGACGCTGTCCCGTGCGGCAACGGCGGCGCGGTGAAGATCGGCGACGACCTGGTGACCACGTACGAGGAGCTGGTCGACGTCATCGCGGCCCGGCTCAGCGACGACGAAACCCGCTCGGACTGGGCCGGGCCGGTCACCGGGGCGGGGACGGTCAACGCGTTCATCCGGCGGCTCAGGGCGTCGCTGCGGCCGCTGCGGCCGATCATAAGGGCGGACCTGACCGGGACCCCGCGACGGCTGATCTCGACCCAGGAGCAGCAGGTCAGCGTGGTGGACCTGCACAACCTGCACGAGCGCGCCCAGCGCTTCGTGGTCGGCGTGGTGCTGGCCGCCGAGACCGCGCGCAAGGAGGACGCGGGCCCGGGCGGGCTGCTGTTCACGATGATCGACGAGCTGAACAAGTACGCGCCGCGCGAGGGCACCTCGCCGATCAAGGAGGTGCTGCTCGACATCGCCGAGCGCGGCCGCTCCCTGGGGATCATCCTGATCGGGGCGCAGCAGACCGCCAGCGAGGTCGAGCGGCGCATCGTGTCCAACTCGGCCATCCGGGTCGTCGGCCGCCTGGACTCGGCCGAGGCCGGGCGGCCGGAGTACGGGTTCCTGCCCGCCTCCCAGCGGACCCGGGCCACGCTGGCCAAACCCGGCGCGATGTTCGTCTCCCAGCCGGAGATCCCGGTGCCGCTGGCCGTGGAGTTCCCGTTCCCCGCCTGGGCGACCCGGCTGTCGGAGTGCGCGGCGCCGCCCTCGGGCTCGCCCGCCGCGCCGGGCGCCGATGCCTTCGCCCGGCTGCCCGCCGCGGACGACGACGACATCCCGCCGTTTTGAGACCCATGAGGAACGGACCGTCGTGAAGTTCTTGCATACCGCCGACTGGCACGTGGGAAAGGCCCTGAAGGGCCGGGACCGGCTCGACGAGCAGCGTCAGGTCCTGGCCGAGATCGCGTCGATCGCCGAGCAGAACGAGGTCGACGCGGTGCTGATCGCCGGGGACATCTACGAGCACGCCGCCCCGTCCGCCGCGGCGCAGAACCTGGTGATCCAGACGCTTTTGCGGCTGCGCCGCGCTGGCGCCGAGGTCGTCGCCATCGCCGGCAACCACGACCACGGGCCGACGTTCGAGGCCTACCGCCCGCTGATGGGCGTGGCCGGCATCACCGTGGCCGGTGCGGTGCACCGGCCGGACCGGGGCGGGGTGGTCCGGTTCCGGGCCCGGTCGGCCGGCGAGCAGGTCCAGGTGGCCGTGCTGCCGTTCCTCACGCCCCGCTACGCCGTCCGGGCCGCCGAGATCGTCACGCAGACCCCGTCGCAGAACGTCCGCGCCTACGACGAGATGGTGCGCCAGGTCGTGGCCGCGCTCACCGCGGACTTCGGCCCCGACACCGTCAACCTGGTGATGTCCCACCTGACCTGCATCGGCGGGACGTTCGGCGGCGGCGAGCGCTCGGCCCAGTCGATCTTCGAGTACAGCGTCCCGGCCACCCTGTTCCCGGTATCGGCGCACTACGTGGCGCTCGGCCACCTGCACAGGCGGCAGTCGCTGCCCGCCCACTGCCCGGTGCACTACAGCGGCTCGCCGATCGCGGTCGACTTCGGCGAGCAGGACAACACCAGCGTGGTGTGCCTGGTCGAGGCGAGCCCGTCGGTCCCGGCCCGGGTCACCGACGTCCCGGTCGCGTCCGGACGGCGGCTGCGGACGGTCCGCGGGACCCTGCCCGAGCTGGAGGCACGGGCCGCCTCCTTCGGCCAGGACTACCTGCGGGTGTGGCTGCGCGAGCCGGCCCGCGCGGGCCTTCGCGACGACGCCGCGGCGATCCTGCCGAACGCGCTCGAGGTGCGCATCGATCCCGAGTTCGCCGCGCCGTCCCGCCCGGACCGCCCCGACGTGACCAACGCGATGCAGAGCCCCGATCAGCTGTTCGCCGAGTTCTGCGCCGCCGAGCAGGTACGCGACCCGCGCGTGGCGGCGCTGTTCGCGGAGTTGCACGCCGAGGTGACCGGGGCGGACTCCGGCGCCGGCTGAGCGGAGGGAACACAGCGAGCCCAACCGCCTGGAGGCGAGCGAAGGGAGGCACAGAGCCCATGCGACCGATCACGCTGGACATGAACGGGTTCGCCTCGTTCCGCGAGGCGACCACGATCGACTTCACCGACGCCGACTTCTTCGCCCTGGTCGGCCCGACCGGCTCGGGCAAGTCGACCGTGATCGACGCGATGACGTTCGCGCTCTACGGGTCGGTGCCGCGCTGGGGCCGCAAGGGCATGGTCTCGCTCGCGCTCGCGCCCACCACCGGCCGGGCCACGGTCAGGCTGGTCTTCGAGGTCGAGGATCAGCGCTACGTCGTGGCCCGCGAGCTGCGCCGGGTCGGCGTGCAGGTGAGCCAGCGGGCCGTGACCCTGGAGCGAGTCACCGGGCGGGACGGCCCGACCCAGGTGCTGGCCGGGGACCTGGCCGGGGTCGCGGAGGCGGTCGAGCGGCTCCTCGGCCTGTCGTACGAGGACTTCTGTCAGTGCGTCGTGCTCCCGCAGGGGCAGTTCGCCGATTTCCTGCACGCCACGCCCAAGGACCGGCAGGAGATACTTCTGCGCCTGCTCGGCGCCGAGCACTACCGGGAGATGATGGTGCGGGCCAACCAGCGCGCGAGCGAGGCGGGGCAGCGCGCCGACGCCCTGGACGAGACCCTGGCCACCTTCGCCGACGCCACACAGCAGTCGCAGGACGCCGCGGCCGAGGCGCAGACCACGCTGGAACGGCTGGCCGAGCGCACGGAGGAGGCCCGCCCCCGGATCGAGGCGGCGGACCGGGAGCTCACATCGGCCGAGAACGAGCTCGAGGCCCTGGAACGGGAGCGGACCGCCCTGGCCGCGGTGCGCATACCGGCCGACGTGG
>JASIJN010000282.1 GCA_030050125.1 Streptosporangiaceae bacterium
CCTTGGCCGCGGTGCTCGTGGCTGCCTGCGGCGGGGCCGGGCCGGCGGCCCGCCCGACGGCGAGCTCGGTAGCTCCGGCCGGGCCGGCGAGTCACCCGGCGGTATCGCCGTCGGCTCCGTCGCCGTCACCCAGCCCGCCCGCGCTGCCCCTCGCCGGGAAGATCATCGGCATCGACCCGGGCCACGACGGCGGGAACTTCAACGACCCGAGCGCGATCGCGCAGCAGATCTGGAACGGCACCGGGTGGGAGGACTGCGACACCACCGGCACCACCACCGACGGCGGCTACACCGAGGCCCAGTTCAACTTCAACGTGGCCCTCTACCTGCGGGCCGACCTGCTCCGCGACGGCGCGCGGGTGGTGATGACGCGGACCACCAACGACGGCGTCGGGCCGTGCGTCAACACCCGTTCCCAGATCATCAACGATGCCCACGCCGACGTGGCGGTCGATATCCACGCCGACGGCGGGCCCCCGTCGGGCCGCGGGTTCACGATCCTGGAGCCGGTCGCGGACGGGCCGAACGACGACGTGATCGCCGCCTCGGAGCGGTTCGGCAACGACGTCCGGCAGGCCATGCTGGCGGGCACCCCGATGCCGGAGAGCGACTACATCGGGGTGGACGGCATCCTGCCCCGCGACGACCTGGCCGGGCTCAACCTGACCACGGTGCCCAAGGTGCTGATCGAGTGCGGCAACATGCGCAACGCCACCGACGCCGCGCTGCTGGTCACGGCGATCTTCCAGCAGCAGGTGGCCAGGGCGCTGACGGCGGCGATCATCCGCTTCCTGGACGGTACGGCGCAGGGCTAGGCCCGTCAGGTGCTAGGCGGCCCGGACCGGCCGGTACACGGGCTGCCACATCAGCGCCCGGACCGCGCCGCGCAGGTCCGCGTCCGGCGGGTTGCCGGCCACGCCGTCGTCGACGGCGGCCCGGACCACCGCCGCGGCCACCGCGACCGAGGTCTCCCGCAGCGCCTGCACCTGGGGGAGCAGCGGCGCCCCGGGCTTCGAGCTGTCGACGAGTTCCGAGACCGCGTGCGCCGCGGCGGCCAGCATGTTGTCGGTCACCTGGGTGGCCCGGGCGGCGATCACCCCGAGCCCGATCCCGGGGAAGATCAGCGCGTTGTTGGCCTGGCCGATCACGTACCTGACCCCGCGGTAGTCGACGGGCGGGAACGGACTGCCGGTGGCCACGAGCGCGCGTCCGTCGGTCCAGCGGATGAGATCGGCGGGGATCGCCTCGGACAGCGAGGTCGGGTTGGACATCGGCAGGATCACGGGCCGGGCGCAGTGCGCCGCCATCTCCCTGACCAGCGGCTCGGTGAAGGCGCCCGCCCGGGTGGAGGTGCCGATCAGGATCGTCGGGCGCACCCGGCGCACCACCTCGGCCAGCGCGACGCCCCCCAGCGACTCGTCCCGCTGCCAGCCGGCCGCCTCCTGCGCGGGCCGCGCGTACTTCCGCTGCGACTCGCCCATCCCCGGCGTGGCGGTGGTGAGCAGCCCGTGACGGTCGACCGCCCAGAATCTAGCCCTGGCGGCGCGTTCGGAATACCCGTCGGTCACCATCGCCGCGGACAGCTGATCGGCGATGCCGGTCCCCGCGGTGCCCGCGCCGAAGATCACGATCCGGTGCTCGGGCAGCCTGACTCCGGTGACCTGGGCGGCGGCCAGCACCGCGGCCAGGTTCACCGCGCCGGTGCCCTGGATGTCGTCGTTGAACGACAGGGTCTGGTGCCGGTACCGGTCGAGCAGCCGCCGGGCGTTGCTGACCCCGATGTCCTCCCAGTGCAGCAGCGCGCCGGGGAACAGCTTCTCGACCGCCGACACGAACGCGTCCAGGAACCTGTCGTAGTCGGCGGCCGGCACCCGCGGGTGCTTGTTGCCGATGTAGAGCGGGTCGTCCAGCAGGCTCTGCCGGTCGGTGCCCACATCCAGCATCACCGGCAGCGTCCGGTTCGGGTCGATGCCGCCCGCGGCGGTGTACACGGCGAGCTTGCCGACCGCGATGCCGATCCCGCCCACGCCCCAGTCGCCGATGCCGAGGATGGCCCCGGCGTCGGTGGCCACGACCAGGTCCACCTCGCCCGGGCCCAGCCCGGGCGCGCGCAGCGAGTCCTCGATCAGCTCCGGGTGGTCCACCGACAGGTAGACCCCGCGCGGACGGCGGTACTCGTGGCTGTAGTTCTCGATGGCCTGCCCGACCGTCGGGGTGTACACGATCGGGAGCATCTCGGGCAGGTGCTGGGTCAGCAGCCGGTAGTACAGCACCTCGTTGCGGTCGTGCGTCTCGTTCATCAGCACGTTCCGGCCCAGGTCGGTGGTCTGCCGCTGGTACTGGGCGTACACCCGCGCGGCCTGCCCGTCCAGGGTCATGTGGCCGGACGGGATCAGCCCGGTCAGGCCGAGCTCACGGCGTTCGGCGTCGCTGAAGGCGGTTCCCTTGTTGATCCTCGGATCGGCGAGGACCTGCCGTCCGCGCAGCGTGGTATGCCAGGCCCCGTCATCGCCCAGCCAGACCGTCTTCATCGAGGGTCCTCCTGGGGGGGTTTACGACGGTACGGCAGGTTCCAAGGTACGGCCTGCGGGCCGGGGCCAGATAGGCGACCAGGCATTCAGCGTGCACAGCGCGATGGCGGCGATCACCGTGGCCAGCCGCACCCAGGGGGACAGGTCATTGCCGGTGAACGCGATGAGCTGGGTCAGCCAGGGCGGGTGGGGCTGGCCCCCGGCCCCGGTGGCCACGGCCAGGGCCGCAGGGACCGCGCGCACCAGCATCAGCCAGTCCAGGCGCGACGCGGTGAACACGGCCAGCAGGCAGAACGCTATGGCGTCGTACCAGGGTCGTTGCAGCGGCCAGACCAGCAGCCAGGCCACCATCAGCGCGA
>JASIJN010000283.1 GCA_030050125.1 Streptosporangiaceae bacterium
GAACCCTGGCACATCAGCACTCCCTCGGCACCGTCGGCCGGGATGTCAGCGTCGGCGGTGATGGCGTGCGGCCGGTTGACGATCCTCGGCCCGACGAAAAACGGCACAGTCTGGGTGCCGGGCCGGTAGACATAGCGATCGCGGGCTTCGGCGACCTGGGGCCGCTCGGTCAGGAACCGGGCGATCATGCTGCCGTCGATGGGCAGCACGTTGTACTTCCCGGCCTCGACGTACCACAGCGTGATCATCTCGATCAGCTTGTCCCGCTGGGTGCTGGCGAGGTTGTGGTTCTCGGCGGGGTCTTCGGCGATGTTGTACAGCTCCCACTGATGGGCATCGAGGTCGGCCAGATCGGCGGCGCTGATCGGGCTGCTGAAAGGCTTGCCAGCTTCTGCGAACGAGGGGCCGGGCCAGGGACATACCGCGCGCCACCCGCCGTGGTCGATGGCGCGATGGCCGATCATCTCGAAGTACTGGGTGTGATGGCGGGTCGGCGCGGCCGCGTCATCGAAGGTGTGGGCGAAGCTGACCCCGTGGATCGGCGACTGAGTGACCCCTCGGATGCTTGCAGGCGGCTCGACCTGCAGCGCGTCCAGCACGGTGGGGACCATGTCGATGACATGGGCGTATTGGGTGCGCACCTCGCCGCGTGACCGAATGCCTGCCGGCCAGTGCACCAGGAACGGGTCGCTGGTGCCGCCGCGGTAGGTCTCCCGCTTCCATCGCCGGAACGGTGTGTTGCCGGCCCAGGTCCACCCCCACGGGTAATGACCGAATGTCGCCGGGCCACCCAATTCGTCGATCGCGGCCAGGCTGTCTTCTAGCGGCTCAGGCGCGTTGTTGAAGAACTGCAGCTCGTTGGTGGTCCCGGTCGGGCCGCCTTCCGGGCTGGCGCCGTTGTCTGACACGACCATGATCAGCGTGTTGTCGAACTCGCCGATCTCTTTCAGGAAGTCGAGCAGGCGGCCGACGTGGTGGTCGGTGTGGGACAAGAACCCGGCGTACACCTCCATCATCCGCGCCGCGAGCCTGCGCACATCAGCCGACAGCGAGTCCCACTCGGGAACGTCGGGGTCGCGGCGGGACAGCTCGGCTCCCATCGGCATGACGCCGAGTTCCTTCTGCCGGTCCAGCACCCGCTGGCGGTAGGCACTCCAGCCATCATCGAACTGGCCCGCGTACCGGTCGGCCCATTGCTTCGGCACGTGATGCGGCGCGTGCGTCGCGCCGGTGCAAAAATGCAGGTAGAACGGCTTGTGCGGAGCAACTTGCTTGGCGTCGGCGATGAACTCGATCGCTTTGTCCGCCAGATCCTCGGTCAGGTGATAACCATCCTCGGGGGTCCGGGGTGGCTCGACCTGATGATTGTCATAGACCAAGTCCGGAGTCCACTGGCTGGTATCCCCGCCGAGGAACCCGTAGAACCGCTCGAACCCGCGCCCCAGCGGCCACCGGTCGAACGGACCGGCCGCCGACTCGAACTCCGAGGGCAGCAGGTGATATTTGCCGACCATGTAGGTGCTGTAACCGCGCGCCAGCAGCATCTCTGATAGAAACCCGTTCTCGAACGGGATGCTGCCGTTGTAGCCCGGGTACCCGGTGGCCATTTCGTTTATCGCCGCGGTCGCGTTGGCGTGGTGGTTGCGCCCGGTGAGAATGCACGAGCGCGAGGGCGAGCACAGCGCGGTGGTGTGCATGTTGGTGTACAACAGCCCGCCCGCCGCCAGGGCGTCGAGGTTCGGGGTGGCGATCGGGCTGCCGTAACAGCCCAGCTGCCCGTAGCCGGTGTCATCGAGCACGATCATCAGCACGTTCGGCGCGCCCGGCCGGGCCCGGATCGGCCGCGGCCACGCCGGGCTCGACTCATCGGTCGTCCGCCCGATAACACCAGGGAACGCGGTGCCGGGCTCATACTCGGCCAGCCCCATGACCTCTCCTCTCGCCATTCCCAAACGCGCGGTTGCCAGCAAACCTGCCACGCGACGGCTCGGCATCCCCCCTGGCGGGTGACCCCGCCACAGCCACCCAGTACTACTGGATGACCCACCCAAGCCGGGTGAGGCGCCGCCCGGTGGCAGGCAGGAGCGTAATGGACAGTGAAGGGAGCACCCGGCTCGGCTACTGCCGATTAACCGGCACCGCGAGGTAGACGAGGCGATCATCGAGCCGATCACCAGCTACTGCAGCGACTGCGGCGGCAATTGCGGGGTAGCCGACTGGCCGCCGCGAGAACCGCGACGAGAACGCGATCAGTACGCCATGGTGGTGCCGACCCGCAGCGATGTGCTCGCTGCAAAGCCGGGCGAAGTCAGTGACATTCTCGGTCAGCAGCGCATATCCCCCGTCAGTCGCAGCCGCGAAAACGTCGGCGTCTGACCGGCCCGCCATCCCGAGCTCAGTTACGGTGGCGGCATCGATGCCCTGATCCCGCAGCACCTGCGCGAGCTTCACCCCATACATCTCATCGAGGAGAAGCTTCACCGTGCATCCGCCGCCGCCGTGTCATGACGGTGAAGTGCAATACGTGCCTCGACCTCTCCAGGATACGCGTCCCGGTAGCGCAGCGCGGCGTCGATCAGCGGGCGCGAGATATCCTGCTCGGCCGCCAGCACGCGAACTGGGTCACCCTCGCTTGCGAGATCCTCTAGCCACATCACGATCTCCCACACGTCCGGACCCCCGACGACGGCGGCCCGGCGCCCGGCTGGCCCGTCCCGGAAGGTGATCAGCGGATGCTCATCCCGGCGAGATCCTTCCTCGGCATACCGCCGCAGCCGGTCTGACAGGCTCTCCCCTGCCGCCCGCGCGCGCAGACGCAGCCGCTCAGCCAGGGTGTCGTCCAGCCGTACTGACACATTCACGGACATGCATTCA
>JASIJN010000032.1 GCA_030050125.1 Streptosporangiaceae bacterium
GTTCGGGCCCAAGTGCCCTGACCTGCTGCCGCTCCTGTCCGGCAGGCTCGTGTACTGGACTGCCGAACTAACGGAGACGATCATGACCGAGCAGAACGCCTCCCCGGCCGGCCGGGAACGTCGCCGGCCGGCGGTCTTGGTGGCCGCCGCCTCACAGCACGGGGCGACCGCCGAGATCGCCGAGGCCATCGGGAAGACGCTGACCGAGCACGGCTTTGCCACGACGGTCGCCGCGGCCGGGGACGTCAGCGGCGTCGACGGCTACGACGCGGTCATCATCGGCAGCGCCGTCTACGTCGGTCACTGGCTCGATGCGGCCAAGGACCTCGCGGACCGCTGCCGTTCCGGCCTCGCCGGCCGCCCGGTGTGGCTGTTTTCCAGCGGGCCGGTGGGGGACCCCTCGGGCAAGCTGGCCCGGGAGATGGCCAAGGACCCGGCCGAGCTGTCCGGGATCAGGGCGGCCACCGGGGCGAAAGATCACCAGATGTTCGCCGGCAAGCTCGACCGCAGAAACCTGAGCCCGGTCCAGCGGGCGGTGCTCCTGGCCTTCCCCGGCCTGAACGGAGACTTCCGCGACTGGGGGAAGATCAGGGAGTGGGCCGACGGCATCGCCGGGCAGCTGGCGGTGGCCGGCGCGCCCAGCGCGCCCGGTCGCTAGGCGACGGCGGCGGGCCGGACGAGCGCGGCGGCCTGCTCCGCGCATATCTCGGCCATGGCCTGCGGCGCGGCGCGGCAGACACCGGGGAAGTTGAGATAACCGTGCGGCATGCCCACATACTCGGTGAACCGCACCGGCACCCCGGCGGCCCGCAGGGCCGCGGCGTAGCGAGCGCCGTCCTCGCGCAGCGGATCATGCTCGGCCACCTGGATCAGCGCCGGAGGCAGGCCCCGGTGGTCCCCGGCCAGCAGCGGCGAGGCCCGCGGGTCGGCAGCATCGGCGTGGCCCAGGTAGAGCCGCCGGTACGTCATCATCTCCGGCTCGGAGATGATGAGCGACTTCGCCGCGTTCGGCGGCATCCGGGTCAGGTCGGTCGCCGGGTAGAGCAGCGCCTGATGGCTGATCTGCGGGCCGCCGCGGTCGCGGGCCAGCAGGCAGGTCACCGCCGAGAGATTTCCCCCGGCGCTCTCGCCCATCACCCCGATCCGCGCGGGCGCTCGCGCATCGTCTCCGCGAGCCCCGAGGTCCGCCGCGTTCTCCGCCGCCCAGACCAGGGCCGCGAAGCAGTCGTCCACGGCGGCGGGGAACGGGTGCGCCGGGGCGAGCCGGTAGCCTACCGACACCACGACGGCGCCCACCGTCACCGCGACCGAGCTGCCCATCCAGTCGGACATGCGCAGGTCCCCGAACACGAACCCGCCGCCGTGGATGTCCAGGATCAGCGGCCGGGGGCCGGAACCCGCGCGGCCGGGCCGGTAAACCCGGACCGGAATCTCCCCGGCCGGCCCGGCGATGACCCGGTCGTGCACCTCGGTGCCGGGCACGACCGCCCCGAAGATGCGGTTGGCGAACCCGTTGCTCGGGGTGTGCCGGGACTGCAGCGCGACGATCTCGTCGTCGCTCCTGGTCTGGATGTGGCCCTGCAGGCGCACCATCCGCGCCCAGAGCCGCACCCGGCGATCGATCGGCGCCATGTGCTCATTGTCCACCTCACGCCGGCATGACGTACGGGAAGCTCGCGGCCCGCAGGTGCCGGGACACCGACGGGGTCAGGCCCGAGGGGATCGCGGTGTCCAGGGCCAGCGAGAGCATCGCCTCCGGCGCGTTGTCGGCCAGCGTCCGCCCGTTGCGGACCGCGAAACCGAATGTCGCGGGCGTGCCGACGGTATAGGGCAGGACGTCGGGGAACAGGGTGCCGGCCACGATCCGCCCGTAGCCTGCCGGATCGTCCGACGTGCGGTTGGCGGACACGGCGGCGGCGATCAGGCCGGCGATGTGCTGGCCGTCGGCGTCGAAGTCGGCGGACGGGTGGCGCTGGTTGGCCGGGTTGGAGAAGTCGGTGTCGCCGGGCCAGAAGATCGGCCACATCATGGGGTGGCCGGCCCGGTTGATCTGCTGCCAGCCGCCCGCGTCGGTGGCCAGCTTCGTGGCGCACCAGACGCCGGCCCTCGCCCCGGCCGTCAGTTGCGGGTGCCGGTCGGAGACCTCGAGCACGATCGACTCGACGGTCGTGTCGGCGAAGCTGTTCTTCGCGTCCTGGGCCCGCCAGGAGGACCAGTCCGCCGCCGTGCCCTTCAGCACGGCCGTGTTGACGATGCCGAGCAGCGACAGGTCGATATAGAACGGATCGCCGATGCGCCCGGCCCACACCCGGACATCGCCCTGGCTGGCCGGCTCGCCGGTGCGCCCTTCCAGCACCAGCGTGCCCGCGGCCCCGTCCTCACGCGCCTCGTCGCCGGACAGGCTGTGTACCTGCAGCGCCTGCTGTCCCCCGGAGTCCCTCTCGGCGAACGACACCCGGTAGGTCAGTGTCTCGTAGCCGGCCCCGTCGAAATGCGCCTTGAACTCGTAGCGGGCCTCGGGATGGAAGCCCGGCTGCACATCCGGCCCGGTGATCGTGGAGTTGACGTCCATGATCAACACCGTGCTGCCATCGCCCCGGAAGACGTACAGGTCGTCGATGTAGAGCCGGCCGTTCTGCCGCGCCAGCGGCGTATCAAGGTGATGAGACATGTCGCAGCCCCCCCGAACTGGACGATTATCCGAGCTCTGGACTCTATTCCCGGGCCCGGCGCCGCACGAACTCCGAGCCGGGCCGGCGCCCGGGCATGTCGCACCGCGACAATGAACCCCGGCCCGGGTTGTGCGTACCCTGTCGTTGAGAGCGGCGAGCAGGGGGGCGGTCGTTGTCCGGGAGAACGGCGCGACGGCGGGTGCTGCGGATCTCGCTGCCCGAGGGCGGCGGGCCCGGTGGCACCGCGGCTCGCGCCGACCTGCTGGCGGCCGAGGAGCCGCTGGGGATCCGGGTGGACGGCGCCGCGCTGACGATGACCATGCGCACCCCGGGTGACGACGTTGAGCTCGCCGCCGGCTTCCTGGTCGGCGAGGCCGTCGTCCGCATCCCGGACGACATCCGCGAGATCAAGCTGTGCGACGGGACGGCCTGCGGCCACGGCGGCCACGAAGGGCTGGGCAACATCGCCGACGTGACCCTGGCGGCGGGGGTCACCGTCGCTCCCGGCGCGCGACGCAACTTCATGACCAGCAGCGCCTGCGGCGTCTGCGGGAAGGCGAGCATCCGCGACATCTGCGTCCTGCCGCACGCGGCGCTGGCCGACGACAGGTCGTCCTTCGCGCCGGTCATGCTGGCCACGCTCCCCGGGCGGCTGCGCGAGGCGCAGCGGGTGTTCTCCAGCACCGGCGGCCTGCACGCGGCCGGCCTGTTCGCCGCCGATGGCGACCTGGTCGCCGTGCGCGAGGACGTGGGCAGGCACAACGCCGTCGACAAGGTCGTGGGCCGGGCGCTGCTGGACGACCGCCTGCCGCTGACCGGCTGCGTGCTGCTGGTCAGCGGCCGCGTCTCGTTCGAGCTGGTCCAGAAGGCCGTGCTGGCGGGCATCCCGGTGCTCGCCGCCGTCTCCGCGCCTTCCTCGCTCGCCGTCGATCTGGCGGAGGAGACGGGACTCACCCTGGTCGGTTTCTTGCGCGGCCCCTCGATGAACGTCTATGCCGGAGCCCGCCGGCTGGGATTCTGAGCGACAGCGCCGTGACGGCTGCCGGCCCGTCAGTCGCCCGGCCGGTGACCGGCCTGCCAGCCGCGGGCGAGCTCGCGGAGCCTCGCCGCGGTTTCCGCCAGCGGCTCCCCGCGGCCGACCGCGACGCCAAGGAAATACGCGGTCAGCGGCGCGGCCGGCCGGTCCACCGTGTGGGCGGCCACCCGGGCCAGGTCGAGCACGGTCTTCTAGGTGCCGCCCTCGGCGTCCAGGCCGAGTTCGGCACACA
>JASIJN010000033.1 GCA_030050125.1 Streptosporangiaceae bacterium
CGCACACACTTGGCGCTGGCGCGGCGTGGTCCCGCGATGAGCGCCTACCTGGACGGGTTGTTCTCGCTGGACGGCCGCGTGGCGCTGGTCACCGGGGGCAGTTCCGGCATCGGCCAGGCCATGGCGCGGGCCCTGGCCGGGGCCGGTGCCCGGGTGGTGCTGCTCGCCCGGGGTTCCGGCGCGCTGGAGGCGGCCGCAGCGGCGATCCAGAACACGGGCGGCACCGCGGCCTGGGTCAGCGCCGACCTGGGTGACCGGACCTCTGCCCTGACCGGCGCGGAGAGCGCGGCCGCGGTGTTCGGCGAGCCCGACATCCTGGTCAACTCGGCCGGCATCAACCTCCGGCCGCCGATGAGCGCGCTGACCGTCGCCGAGTGGGACCAGACCATGGCCGTCAACCTGACCGCCCCGTTCCTGCTCGGCCAGCGCTTCGGCCCGGCCATGGCCGGGCGCGGCTGGGGCCGGATCATCAACATCGTGTCCCAGCAGGCCTTCCGGGCGTTCGGCCGCAGCGGCGGCTACGGCGCGTCCAAGGGCGGGCTGGCCTCGCTGACCCGGTCCCAGTCCGAGGCCTGGGCCGCCCGGGGCGTGTGCTGCAACGCCGTCTCCCCGGGCTTCGTGATCACCCCGCTGACCCGGGAGGCGGCCAGCGACCCGGCCCGGCGCGAGGCCCTCGCCGCGCGCACGATGATCGGACGCAACGGCGAGGCCGGCGATTTCGAGGGCGTCGCGGTGTTCCTGGCCAGCCGGGCCAGCGACTACGTGACCGGCCAGGTCATCTTCGTGGACGGCGGGTTCTCCGCCACCTGACGCCGTCCGGACGCCGCCTGACGCCGCCCCGACCCCAACCCGACGCCGCCTCGACGCCGGCTTCGCGTCCGCGCGCCGTTCCCATCTGGTCGTAAGGGGACGGCACAATGGCGGTCATGGCCAGACGCACCACGACAACCCCGCCTCCCGAGGACTTCGAGGAGAACATCGTCGACATCGATGTCACCGAGGAGATGCGGGACAGCTACCTCGAGTACGCGTACTCGGTGATCTACCAGCGCGCGCTGCCGGACGCCCGGGACGGGCTCAAGCCGGTGCAGCGCCGGATCCTGTACCTGATGCGCGACCTCGGACTGCTGCCGCAGCGCCCGCACGTCAAATGCGCCCAGGTCGTGGGCGCGGTCATGGGGCGGCTGCACCCGCACGGCGACTCGGCCATCTACGACGCGCTGGTCCGGTTGGCGCAGCCCTGGGCGATGCGCCTGCCGCTGGTCGACGGCCACGGCAACTTCGGGTCCCCGGGCGGCGACGACGGCGCGGCCGCGTACCGCTACACCGAGGCCCGCCTCTCCGCGGCGGCCGTCGAGATGACGAACTCGCTGGACGAGGACACGGTCGACTTCGTCCCGAACTACGACGGCACCGAGAGCCAGCCCGAGGTGCTCCCGGCGGCGATCCCGAACCTGCTGGTCATCGGCGCGTCGGGGATCGCGGTGGGCATGGCCACCAACATGGCCCCGCACAACCTGGGCGAGGTCGTGGCGGCCGCCCGGCACCTGATCGCCAGCCCGGACGCCACCCTGGACGAGCTGATGCGGTTCGTGCCCGGCCCCGACCTGCCGACCGGCGGCAAGATCGTCGGCCTGGACGGGATCCGGGAGGCCTACGAGACCGGCCGCGGGATATTCCGCACGAGGGCGGCGGCCCGGATCGAGAAGCTCACCCCCCGCCGCACCGGGATCGTGGTCACCGAGCTGCCGTTCGGTATCGGCCCCGAGAAGGTGGTGGCCCGGATCAAGGACCTGGTCCAGGGCAAGAAGCTGGCCGGCATCGCGGACCTGAAGGACCTCACCGGCCGGGAGACCGGCCTGCGCCTGGTGATCGAGATCCGCAACGGGTTCCACCCCGAGGCCGTGCTCGAGGAACTGTACCGGCTGACCCCGATGGAGGACACGTTCGGCATCAACAACGTCGCGCTTGTCGACGGGCAGCCGCGCGTGCTCGGCCTGCGCGAACTCCTGCAGATCTACGTCGACCACCGGATCGAGGTGGTGCGCCGGCGCACGGCGTTCCGGCGCCGCAAGCGCGAGGACCGGATGCACCTGGTCGACGGGCTGCTGATCGCGCTGTTGAACATCGACGAGGTCATCCAGGTGATCCGGACCAGCGACGACGCCGCGGCCGCCAAGGAGCGGCTGATGGGCGTGTTCGACCTCACCGAGATCCAGGCCCAGTACATCCTGGACACCCCGCTGCGCCGGCTGACCCGCTACGACCGGCTGGAGCTGGAGCGCGAGCGGGAGACCCTGCAGCGGGAGATCGCCGAGCTTACCGCGATCCTCGACTCCGAGCGGCGGCTGCGCGAGCTGGTCTCGGCCGAGCTGGCCGAGGTCAGCGAGCGGTTCGCCACCCCTAGGCGCACCGTGCTGCTGGAGAGCAGCGGTGCGGCCCGGACGGCCGCGGTGCCGATGGAGGTCGCCGACGACCCGTGCACGGTGCTGCTGTCCTCGACCGGGCTGCTGGCCAGGACGGCCAACCCCGCAGACAACCACGACATTGAACGCGACGACTCCGCCGCACGCGACCGCAGGGGCCATGACGCCGCGGGGCCCCGCTCCGCGCACGACGTGATCGTCTCGACCGTGGCCACCACCGCGCGCGGCACCGTCGGCGTGATGACCTCGCAGGGCCGGCTCATCCGGCTCGGCGTGCTGGAACTGCCGGCCCTGCCGCCGAGCGCCCACTCCCCCGGCCTGGCCGGCGGCGCGCCGGTCAGCGAGTTCCTGTCGCTGGCCCGGGGCGAGACCGTGGTCGGGGTGGTGGCCTCGGACGGCTCCGGCCCGGGCGCGGGCGCCGGGCTGGCCGTCGGGACGGCGGGCGGCGTGGTCAAGCGGGTCACCCCGGACTACCCGCAGAACGCCGCCGAGTTCGACGTGATCGCGCTCAAGGACGGCGACCGGGTCGTGGGCGCGGTGCAACTGGTCAGCGAGGACCAGGACCTGGTGTTCGTGACCAGCGACGCGCAGCTGCTGCGGTTCGGTGCGTCGTCGGTCCGGCCGCAGGGCCGGTCCGCGGGGGGCATGGCCGGGATCAGGCTTTCGGCCCGCTCGTCCGTGGTCTGGTTCGGCGCGGTCGACCCGGCCGCGGTCTCGCCCGCTGCACCGGTCGTGGTGACGGTGCCGGGCAGCGCGGGCGCGCTGCCCGGCACCTCCGCGGCCACCGCGAAGGTCACGCCGTACGCCGAATACCCGCCCAAGGGCCGGGCCACCGGCGGGGTCCGCTGCCACCGGTTCCTCAAAGGCGAGGACCTGCTGGTGCTGGCCTGGGCCGGAACGGGCCCGGCCCGCGGCGCGACCGAGGCGGGCGCCCCGGTGGACCTGCCGCCCGCCGACGGCCGACGGGACGGCTCCGGGGCGAGGATCCACCACCCCCTAGCCGCCGTAGGCGGCCCCGCCCCCGCCTAGCCCCGCCCGCGAGCACCCTGCCCGAAGCGC
>JASIJN010000284.1 GCA_030050125.1 Streptosporangiaceae bacterium
CGGGGTCGTGTTCACCTTGATCTTCGCTGTCCCCGGCGTCGCCCACCGCTGGCTGCGGCTGAACGCCATCGCGGCCTTCTGGTTCGCCTACGTCCTGACCCGGCCGCTGGGCGCCTCCTATGCGGACTGGATGGGCGTGCCACACATCCTGGGCGGCCTGGGTTACGGGCGCGGGCCCGTCGCCGCCGGCCTGACCATCCCGATCATCGCGTTCGTCGCCTACCTGGCGATCACCCGGCGCGATGTCGAGGAGGCGCCACGGTGGCGGCCGGCCCAGGCCGGCCGCCACCGTTCGTAGCCGGTCGGCGGCCGGGAGCGGGCCCGGCCGGCCGTGAGACGGGGCGTAACGTCGGCACGGGGCGTAGCGTCACCGTCGCCCGAGTGACCTCGGCGTGTTGATCTTGTCGGCCGCGATCTTGAGTATCACGCGGCCCTGGGGGCCGACCGGGTTGCGGTAGTTGGTGCCGGCGTACTTGTTGGCCAGCTTGTCGATGTGCTCGCGTGCCTCGCTGCCCCCCACCGTGTCGACCACCCGGCCGCGCACCTCCGACCAGTCCCAGGGATCGGAGTCGGAGTGGATCAGCACCGTGATCCGAGGATCGCGGCGCACGTTCCTGGCCCGCTGCCGCTGCGGCTCGGTGTTGACGAGCAGGTGCTCGCCGTCGGTGTCGACCCAGGTGAGCAGGGCCTGGGGCTGGCCGTCGGGCATCAGCGTGACCACCGTGGCCAGGTTCTTGCCCTCGGCCAGGCGGATGGTGTCCTCATCGAGTGGCATCGGCTCAGTGCCCGTAGGCCGCGACGATCATGCCACGGGCGACGGTGTGGAACCGGAGGTTGAATCCGGCCACGGCGGGGGAGACGTCGGAGTCGATGCCGAGCTTGTCGGTGTCCAGCGCGTGCACGGCGAAGACGTACCGGTGCGGCGGGTCGCCGGCGGGCGGCGCGGCCCCGCCGAAGTCCTTGGAGCCGTAGTCGTTCCTGACCATGAACGCTCCGGCCGGCAGGCCGGCCCCGCCGGCCGCGCCCGCGTCCTCCGGCAGGTCGGTCACCGACGCCGGGATGTCGATGACTAGCCAGTGCCAGAAGCCCGACCCGGTAGGGGCGTCGGGGTCGAAGCAGGTCACGGCGAATCCGCGGGTCTCCGGCGGGAACCCGTGCCAGCTGAGCTGGGGCGAGATGTTCTGGCCCGACATCCCGAACGAGTTGTAGACCTGGGCGTCGCCCATAAGCTGGCCGTCGGCGATGTCATCGCTCTGCACCGAGAACGATGGCACCTCGGGATGGAAATCGTACGGCAGCGGTGCTCGCTCGGTCATGGTCTCCTCCTCGTGGTGTGAGCCTGTGCCCGCGTCGCGATGCCAACGCTACTCAGGTAGCGCCACTCCCGTCACGCCGGTCAATGTCCCCGGCGGGGGTGCGGGAGGACTACGGTGGTGCACCAGCCAAGGGGCCGGCGGCGGGGGCCGGCCGGCAGGGGAAAGGTCGGGCAGAGGCGTGAGGATGCCGCGCTGGTGGTCGTGGGCCTGGACGCGGCGGGGCCTGCTGGCCGCGGTGCTGATCGGGGCAGCCCTCATCCCGGGCTACGCCTCGGGCAGCGGGTCCCGACCGTGCGCGGCGCCGCGCTGCGGGCACGCCGGAACCGTGCGCTGGATCCGGCCGCTGAGCGGGTCCTGGATCGCGGTCGGCGGCGTCATCGGTACCGTGCCGGCCGCGGGCCAGGCCTATGTGTCGGCGGGCCCGCAGGTGGCCGCGATCGGCTACGGCACGAACGTCTACGGCTTCGACGTCCGGACCGGGCGCCGGCTCTGGGCCACCGCGCTGGCCGGGTTCCCGGCCGGGGCCGCGATCGTGTCGGTCCGGTCCTGGACCGGGGTGGTGACGGCCGGGGTGGCCTTCCCCGGTTCCGGCTCGAGCGGGACCGCGCGAGACGAGGTGGTGCTGTCCGCGCAGAGCGGTCAGGAAATCCATGGCTATCCGGCGGCGAGCTACGGCGGCGCGGTCGCGGCCGACGTCACGCACACCGTGATCGTCGGGAACAGCTCGGTAACCAGCTATGACAACGCGTCCGGCCGGGTCGTCTGGAGCCGGCCGACCGGGCGGGTGCCGCAGGCGTGGCGGCTCGACGGGCACTACCTGTACGTGACGGTGGCGGCGGGCGGGTACCTGGGATCGGCTCCGGTGACCGGGCTGCACCGGATCAACCTCGACACCGGCGCCGAACGCACAGTCCGGCCGCCGGGCGGGTCGTTCGACGGCTCGCTGAGCGGCGCGTTCGATGGCGCGGCGCTGTTCTCGAACACCGACGGCGTCACCGCGTACAGCGAGACCACGGGCCGGCTGCTCTGGCGGCGGGCGGGCGTGGTGCCCGAGAGCGAGGACCCGGTCCGCCAGGCGCTGTACGTCAGCTCCGGCGGCGGGCTGACCGGGCTGAACCCGCTGACCGGGAGCAACATCCCCGGGGCGTCGGTCCCGGACTCATCCGGCGTGTACGGCGTCAGGAACGGCGTGGCGCTCGGGCTGGACCAGGGCGCGGGCGGCGACGCCTGGGGTTACAACATCGGCCAGCGCCACGTCATCTGGACCACGCCGTCGCTGCCCTGGCCGCACTATTTCGTCGACCTTTCCGGAATCGGCGGCAGCGCAGGCCCGTTCAATGGCACGATCCTGCTTTCCGCCTGTGCCCGGGTCGGCCCCGCCGCCAAGCCAGGCAGCGGTCAAGCCTGCCTGAGGCCGGAGCTGATCGCGATCAACCGCTGACCCGCGGCCGGTCAGCGGCCGACGATCACCGGGTTGGCGATCACCGGCATGCAGACCTTCGACCGGGCACGGGTGTGGGTGGTGCCCACCGGCCGCGGCGCCGTCGCGCACCGATCCGTGCTCGGGAACCCGGCCCCGACCAGGACGGCCGAGGCAACGATCGCGAGCGCGATGGGAAAGAACAGCGCCGCCCGCAGCCGGGCTCGGGCCGGCGCGCCGAGCCAGCGGCCGAACCGGACGGCGCGGTAACGCAGCCTGCCCAGGAGCAGCGCCGTGCGGGCCCGGATCTGCTCGATGGCGGGCATCTCCTCGTCCCGGTTCAGCCGGCTGAAGATGGAGAACAGCGCGGCAAGCCGCGGGTCGGATCCCCGCAGCGCATTCTCGATCCTTTCCAGGATCCTGCGCTGACTGGCGGGAAGGCCCATCGAAACCTCCGATCTGGACCGTGATTTCCCCCAGCCACAACTTAGCAGTAGCCAGGCATGCCGCACGCGGCGGGCAGTGCTAGCCGTCCGCGGACCTGCGCGCCCGGTAGGCCGCGACGTGCAGCCGGTTGCCGCAGGTCCGGTTGTCGCAGTACCGGCGCGACCGGTTGCGGGACAGGTCGACGAACACCCCCCGGCAGGGGTGCGACGCGCAGCTGCGCACCCGCTCCATCTCGCCCGCCACCACCAGCTCGGCCAGGCCCATGGCCAGGTGGGCCGCGATCCGGTCGGCCAGCGGCGCGGCCGGGCGGGACACGTGAATGTGCGGACCGCGCCCGTCGTGGGCCACGATCTGCGGGACGGCGCCGGTCTCGGCCAGCAGCGCGTTCAGCATCTCGGTCGCGGCCGCGGCGTCGCCCGACTCGCAGCAGACGGCGACGGCGTCGAGCCGGGCCCGGTGGGCGCGCAGCCGGGCCACGTCCCGGGGCCCGGCCGCGGTCCCGTGGAACGCGTAACGATCGCCGAAGGCCTGGACGTCGGCCACGCCGCGCAACTCCTCGCCGTGCGCGGAGCGGCCGGTGTTGATCAGCTCTGCGGCGGCCGCGAGTGCCTCGATCAGGTCAGCACCAAAAGTGCTTTGACTCCTGTCGGAACGCTCCCGTAGGGTTGCCATCATGTCAGCACCATATGCGAGTACGGTCATGACAGGCAACGACCGGAGCCGGGCCGTCCCCGACCGCCGGGCGCTGCTGCTGGCCGGACTCGGCGCGGCCAGCATCTCCGCCTCCGCGGTCATGGTCACGCTCGCCGACACCGGCGCGGTGACCGCGGCGTTCTACCGGTGCTTCCTGGCCCTGCCGCTGCTGGTGACGCTGGCCGTGCTGGAGCAGCGGCGGCGCGGGCCGCGACTCGCGCCGGCCCGGGCCGGGGCGTTCGTGGCCGGGCTGTTCCTTTCCGTCGACCTGGTGCTGTGGAATCACGCGATCGCCGAGGTGGGGGCGGGGGTCGCCACCGTGCTCGGGAACCTGCAGGTGCTGTTCGTCGCGTTCACCGCCTGGGCCCTGTTCCGCGAGCGCCCCGAGCGCCGGTTCCTGGTCTTTCTCCCGGTGGTGCTGGCCGGGGTGGTGATGGTGTCCGGCCTGGTCGGCGGGGCCGACCGGGGAACCCATCCGCTGGCCGGGATCGGCTACGGCCTCGCCACCTCGCTCGCCTACGCGGCGTTCCTGCTGATCTTGCGCCGGACGTCGTCGGGCGTCCCGCACGTGGCCGGCCCGCTCGCCGAGGCCACGGCGGGCGCCGCCCTCGGCGCGCTGCTGATCGGCCTGCTGTTCGGCGGGCTGCAGCTGCACATTCCGTGGCCGTCGCTTGGCTGGCTGCTGTTGCTCGCGCTGACCAGCCAGACGCTCGGCTGGCTGCTGATCACCTCGTCGCTGCCCCGGCTGCCCGCGGCCATCTCCTCGCTGACCCTGCTGCTGCAGCCGGCCGCCGCGATGCTGCTGGCCGCGATCGTGCTGGACGAGCGGCCGACCCTGATCCAGATCGCGGGCGCCGTGGTGGTCTGCTGCGGCGTGCTGGCGGTCAGCCTGACGACGCCATCGCCGGACCGGGGGGCCCGGCCCGCGGACGAGGAGGACCTGGAGCCGGCCCCGACCGGGAGCCTCGCCTGAGCCGGACCGGAGCCTCTGGGCGGGCGCGGCGTATTGTTGGCGGGCCGAGCCAGATCGACGCGCCGGGGGGTTCTCCGTGTCCGAGTCCGCCACCAGCACCGCCACCGCGACCAGCAGCGCCAGCAGCACCGCCACCGGCACCGCCGCCGCCACCGGCGTGGCCTACCGGTCGGCGCTCGAGGTCATCGCCGCCGCCGAGCCGGACGTTGCCGCGGCGATCGCGGGCGAGCTCGCCGCGCAGCGGCGTCAGCTGAAGCTGATCGCCTCGGAGAACTATGCCTCGCCCGCGGTGCTGCTGGCCATGGGGAACTGGCTGTCGGACAAGTACGCCGAGGGCACTCCGGGCCACCGCATGTACGCCGGGTGCGAAATGGTCGACCGGGTCGAGGCCCTGGCCGCCGGCCACGCCACCGCCCTGTTCGGCGCGGACCACGCCTACGTGCAGCCACACTCGGGCATCGACGCCAACCTGGTCGCCTACTGGGCCATTCTGGCCCGCCGGGTCGAGCACCCGGTCCTGGACCAGGCGGGCCTGCGGCACGTCAACGACCTGGGCCCCGGCGCCTGGGAACGGCTGCGCCATGAGCTGCACGGGCAGCGGATGATGGGCATGTCGCTGGACGCGGGCGGGCACCTCACCCACGGGTTCCGCCCCAACATCTCCGGCAAGCTGTTCGAGCAGGCGAGCTACGGGGTGGACGCGCAGACCGGCCAGCTCGATTACGACGCCATCGCCGCCCAGGCCCGGGAGTTCCGGCCGCTGGTGCTGCTGGCGGGCTACTCGGCCTACCCCCGGAACCCGAACTTCGCGACCCTGGCCGAGATCGCGGCCGAGGTGGGCGCGACGTTCATGGTGGACATGGCGCACTTCGCCGGGCTGGTCGCGGGCAAGGTCCTGACCGGGGACCTCGACCCGGTCCCGCACGCCGACGTGGTCACATCCACCACGCACAAGTCGCTGCGCGGGCCGCGGGGCGGCCTGGTGCTGTGCACCGACGAGTACGCGCCCTACGTGGACCGGGGCTGCCCGATGGTGCTCGGCGGCCCGCTCCCGCACGTCATGGCGGCCAAGGCCGTGGCGCTGGCCGAGGCCAGGCAGGGCTCGTTCGCCGCCTACGCGGCCCGGATCGTCGACAACGCCCGCGCGCTCGCCGACGGCCTGCTGCGCCGGGGCGTGCGACTGGTCACCGGCGGCACCGACAACCACCTGGTCCTCGTGGACGTTGGCGCGAGCTTCGGCCTGACCGGACGCCAGGCCGAGGCGGCCTTGCTCGACTCCGGCGTGGTCACCAACCGGAACTCGGTGCCGAAGGACCCCAACGGCGCCTGGTACACCTCGGGCATCCGGCTCGGCACCCCGGCGCTGACCACCCTCGGCTTCGGGCCCGACGAGCTCGACGAGGTCGCCGATGTGATCGTCGCCACGCTACGGGCCACGACACCGGCCACGGCGACCTCCCAGGCCAAGTACGTGCTCGACCCCGCGACCGCCGAGGCCGGCCGGCAGCGCTGCGCCGGCCTGCTGGCGCGCCACCCGCTCTATCCCGAGATCCAGCTGTAACGCGGGCGACGCCGGAATTTAACCCAGAAAACCGCTGGCGCGGCGCATCCACGCGGCTCCTATCACCGTCACAGAATCAGCCGCTTCCTTTCCGCGGCTGGGGAGCACGCCGCGTCGCCGCCTGGCCGTGGCCTGGGATGGGGAGAAAGCCATGCATCACGCTCAGTCACCCGCTGACACCAGCAGCGCACCGGCGGGCCTGGCCCGGGGGCGCGCCGCGCTCGGCGCCGTCGTCATCGCCGGGATCGCACTCGCCGCCGTGACTGGCTGCTCGTCCGGCCCGTCCAAGCCGGCCGCCTCGGGTTCCCCGGCGACCAAGACTCCGGCCACGCCGACCGCCGTGACCCCGACGGCTCCCACCACGTCCGCCACCCCCGTCGCCTCGCCGTCCGTCACCCCGACGCCCACGTCGGCCCCGACAGAAGAGGTCCCGACCCTCGGCCAGCTGGCCGGCATCTTCGCGCAGAGCGGCGTCGGGTTCGGGCAGGTCAAGCCGACCGAGATCTACAACGGCGGCGACCCCACGGGCATGGTCACCCACGTCGTCTGGTCGTCGTGGGGCGGGCCGAAGGCCACCGCCACGGGGACCAGCGACTACGTGGCGCCGAACCAGTCGGTGGCCGCGGGCACCGAGGAGACCGCCACCGTGGTCGCCTTCAACCTGGGCACCTGCGACGGCAAGCTGATGTACCAGGCCGTCGAGTGGTACTTCCCGCAGCACGGCCAGACCTTCAACCCCAACCAGTACGAGAACATCTGCACCGGCACCTACGTCGGCCAGTGACGTCCTGGCCGTCCGGTTCAGCCACGCTGCTTAGCGTTCTGGCTAAACAGCGTACGAACCGAACGTCGCCCGCCCGGCCGGCCGGAGGGTCAGGATCGTGACGCCGGCGCCTGTGGTGCGGCTGTCGGCCAGCTGGAGCGCGGCGGTCACCGGGGTGCGGGGGAACAGCTGGCGGCCGGTGCCGAGGATGACAGGGAAGATGAGCAGACGGTATTCGTCGACCAGGCCGTGTTCGATCAGGGCCTGGGCCAGCGCGCCGCTGCCGTGGACCTGGAGTTCGCGGCCCGGCCGCGCCTTGAGCCGGGAGACCTCCTCGGCCAGGTCGCCCCTGACGGCCGTCGAGTTGTGCCAGTCGAGCTTGGTCAGAGTGCTGGTCACGACGTACTTGGGCAGCCGGTTGAGCGGGACCGCGATCGGATGGTCCGCGTCGGTGACGCCGGGCCAGTAGCCGGCGAATATCTCATAGGTCTTGCGCCCGAGCAGGAACGCCTCGGCGTTGCCGATGACCCCGGACATGAACTTGCCGAAGTCGTCGTCGCCGTACGGGACCGACCAGCCGCCGTACTCGAAGCCGGTGCCGTCCTCGTCGGGGGCGCCCGGGCACTGCATGACGCCGTCCAGCGTCACGAACGTGGTAATGGTGAGCCGCATGAGGATCTCCCGTGATCGTTGATTCCCGGTGTTGACGTCTTGTCGCGCCCGGACTCACCGGGCCCGAATCCTTTCTGGCCGGGCCGGCCCAGGGCCAGCATGACTACATTGATCGCCGTGACTCAGCGTTTTGACACCATGCGGCTGCCCGGGGACCGCGATGTCATCGCGCCGGACGGCTCGGACGTCCGGATCCTGCTGCGGCTCGCCGGGGGTTCGATGGCCCACTTCGAGCTGGCCCCGGGCCGGACCTCGGCGGCGGTCGCGCACCGGGGCGTCGACGAGATCTGGTACGTCGTAGGCGGCCGTGGCCAGATGTGGCGCCGTCAGCACGACCGTGCGGAGATCGTGGACCTGGAGCCGGGGACCTGCCTGTCCATCCCGGCCGGGACGTGCTTCCAGTTCCGGGCCACGGCCGGGGACCCGCTCGCCGCGGTCGCCGTGACCATGCCGCCGTGGCCGGGTGAGGACGAGGCGTACCGGGTGCCCGGCGTCTGGGCCGCGGGCGAGCCGGCCTGAGATCGGACCGCGGACTTGCTGCTCCAGATGGCCACCGACCCCGGCACGCTGGGCTGGCCGAACGAGGACTACGCGTGCGCCGCCCTGTCCGGCGCGGCCGGGCAGGACGTGGCTGGCGCGGTGGGCGCCGCCGTGCTGCTGGACGGCTGCACCACCGTTCCGCGCAATCTGGATACCGGGTGCCGGCACGGCGTCGCCTGGTACGCGCGCACGCTCGGCACCGATCTGCTGGCCGCGATCACCACCGAGCCCGCGCTCCCTCTGGCCGCGGCGCTGGCCCGGGCGATCGCGCAGGTGCGTGACCGGCACGAGCACCACTGCGACCTGTTCAACCCGGCCACGCCGGCGGCCACGGTGACCGCCGTGCGCGCCGGGCCGCACGGCCTCGGCTACCTGGCGCTGTCCGACTCGAGCGTGGTGGCCGACTACGGCGACGGCCGGCCTCCGCGGGTGATCACCGACCGGCA
>JASIJN010000285.1 GCA_030050125.1 Streptosporangiaceae bacterium
GGGCGAACCGGCGCGCGACGCCGATCGCCGCGGCCACCCGCGCCGGAACACGGCCGTTCCACCACACGACCACGATGTCGCCGCTGAACTCGATCCCGGCGTATCCGTTGCCGGTCCCGACCGGCCCCGCCGCGTCCCTGATCAGGTCGCCGGCCTGGGTCATCGGCGCCTGGCGCCTGATCAGTATGCGCTCTGCCGCTGACAAGCGTGGCAGCGCGGCCGACCGGGCGTGCGAGACGCTCCTGGCCGACGTCGGCGAGACCGCGCCAGCGGCCAGGGAGGGCGTGCCGATCACCAGTACCGCGAAGGAGATGACCGCGATCCGGCCCAGTCGCTTCGGTCTCATCGCGCCTCCTGTTGGCCACGATCCCGCGGGCAGGGAATGGACCACGCCATTAGGGCTGAACGGCGCTCAACGGCTTGCACCAATCTGAGCATGCCCCATGCCATCGGTCAATGCTCGCTCAATGCGAGCTGAGCAATGGCTCGAAACCCGCTCCATGCGTCCGCGTCTCAGAGCGGGACCGCCCGGATCGAGGCGAAGATCGCCCGCGCGCCGGTCCCGGATCCGGACAGGCCGAGCAGGAGGAACGTCGCCGCATGCCCGCGCGGCCGGGAGACCGAGAAAATCAGCACGCCGCCGAGCGAGCCGCCCTGCCCGGTGACCGACGACAGGCAGATCCGGACGCCGTGCCGCACCCGGCAGCTGAGGTAGGTCTGGCCGACCGAGTCGGCCGCCTGCTTCCCTGTGACCGCCGTCAGACCGGGCTGGGCCTGGTCAGCGGCGGCGGTGGGGATCATGTAGGGGCACGGCAGCCGGAGCGGCGGCCGGGTCGCGTCGATCAGCAGCAGCGTGCGCGGCACGAGCCCGGTTCCGCAGGTGGCCCATTGATCGGCGCGCTGCAGGCTCCACGAGCGCGGGGTCGCGAACCGGATGCCGCCGAATTGCCGCCAGGTCCAGCCGGCGGGCACCGGCCCCGTCGGCCCGCGTCCGAGCACGACCGACAGCGGCGACCTGCTCAGCGTGGCCAGCACGCGCCGGGCGCCCGGCCCGCGGGCCCCGACTTGCACCCCTAGGTCCGGGACGAGGTACCGCACCGACCCGTTACCGCTAGAAAGCCGGTAGACGGGAATGCCGTGGATCACCGCGGTCGGCCTGCGATGCCCGATTCCCGGCGGGATGTGGCCGGCAGGCACGATCCAGGCCAGGCTGGCGGTCAGGCCGCATCCTGATCCCTTCGGGATCACCGGCTTGATTCCGGCGAAGATCATGCCTGCGGGCGGCAAGATCCCGCAGGACACTTGCTCGGCGCTCTCGACCAGCCACGATCCGGGTACCGACAGCTGCGCGTCCTGGTACGGCACGGGTGCCCAGCCGCCCTTCGGGCTGAACTCACCGGTCAGCAGAGCGCCAGCCTGCCGGGTGCGGCCGATCCCTGCTGCCGCCGACGTCGCGGCGGGCATCGCCCGCGGGAGCGCCAGGGCGCCAGCGACCAGTCCGAGCACAGCCACCGAGGCCGCCGCCCCGACCGCCGCCGCCAGCCTGCCGTGCTTCATCCGCGCGATGTCCTGCTCTCTCCCCGTCATCACCCCTGCCTCTCGCAGATCTGGCGCGGCGGCACGGACCGCCTCGCCCCGGGCCAAGCCGGCCAACGGTCGGGCTCTCCCGTCCGTCGGCCCACCTGACTGCTTGGACGGTTCGCCGGCATAGCCGGTTGCGATGTCCTTTATCTGGGTTGGCAGCTATGTCCGGGTGCTTCACGTGTGACGTGTTCACGGAGCCCTTGCTACCTGGGAGCGGCCCGACGAGGGTAAGGTCTGCGGGTGGCCGAGGTCCTCCGCAAAGACGTGGTCGTTGTCGGGCTGGGTGGTTTCGGTTCTGCGGCGCTGTGGCGGCTGGCGCGGCGCGGGGTCGACGTGGCCGGGATCGAACGCCACGGCATCGGCCACCATCTCGGTTCCTCACACGGGGCGACCCGGCTGTTCCGCGTCGCCTGCCAGGAGCATCCGGGCCTGGCCGCGATCGCGTTGAAGTCGCTGGAGCTGTGGACCGCGCTCGGCGGCCAGACCGGGGAGCGGCTGGTCCGCCAGAGCGGCTGCCTGAGCGTGGGATCCCCGCACAGCCGCCCGGTGCGCGGCGCGATCGAGGCCGCCGCCGCGGCCGGGGTGCCGGTCGAGGAACTGGGTTACGACGAACTGGCCGCGCGCCAGCCCCAGTACGCGGGGCTGACCGCGGGGGACATCGGCGTCTGGGACCCGGGCGCGGGGATCTGCTACCCGGAACGCAACGTCCGGGCGATGACGGCGGCGGCCCGGCGGCTGGGCGCCGAGGTCTACCCGCACACGATGGTGACCGGCATCGAGGCCGACGGTGACGGCGTGACCGTGCGCACCCCGACCGTGGCGTGGCGCGCCTCACGCGTGGTCGTCGCGGCGGGGGCCTGGCTCGGCGCGCTGGTGCCCGGTCTGCCGCTGGCTCCGCGGCGCACGCCGCTGTACTGGTTCCGGCCCCGCGATCCCCGGTCCCGGGACTTCACTCTGGACCGGTTCCCGGCCTTCATATGGGCACGCTCCGGCGCGGGGCTGTGGGGTCACGGTTCGGCCGAGGACTACGGGGTCAAGATCGGCCTGGAGCCCGCGGATGCGGCCTCGGACCGGGCGGGCATCGACCCCGAGGACATGGACCGGTATATCCATCTGGACACCGACGTCGACGAGCTGAGCGCGGCGGTGGCGCGGGCGTTCCCTGGCCTGGATCCGCGGCCGGCGAAGGTGATCCCGTGCCTGGTCACCGATTCGCCGGACGAGCAGTTCCTGGTGGGCGGCCTCGGCAGCCAGCCGCGCATCCTCGTGGCCGGGGGCGACAGCGGCCACGGTTTCAAGCACGCCGCGGGCATCGGCGAGTTGCTGGCCCAGATCGTGACCGGCGAGCGGCCGTACTGCGCGACGGACTTTCTGGACCCGGCGCGCTTCGGCTGAGGCAACCCTGGCTGCCCGCGCGGACAGCGGCGTAGTTGCCCCAGTCAGACAGCGTCGGCGCGCGTCCTAGGTGACCGGCCGGAGCTGCGCGTTGCCGCGGTGTTGCGGGCCGCGGGGTCCGTAGTCGAGTTCGGCTCCGTTGTTACTGCTGTGGATGACCGGCGCGGGAGCGTCGTAAGGATCCATGACTGATTCGATGAAGATCAGGCTGTCGTTGGGCGCGCTGAGCGCTGTTTCCAGGTCGGCGACGGTCTTGACGACGAACGACCGCGCGGTCGTGTCGGGACGGAAGACCTTCGGCAGCTCGGCGTACGCCCAGCCGGCGATGTCGTTGTAGTCCGCCGTCTTGCCCATGTAGCCGCGCTCGATGGTGTATCCGCCGTTGTTGATCAGGAAGATCACCGGCTTGCAGTCGTGACGCAGCATGGTCGACAGTTCCTGCGCCGTCTCCTGGATCGAGCCGTCGCCGATGAATAGCAGGTGGCGGCGGTCTGGTGCCGCGGTCAGTGTGCCCAGCAAGGCCCCGACGCTGTAGCCGATCGAACCCCAGATGACCGACGCGATGACCGTGCACTTCGGCGGCAGCCGGAAGCCGAAGATGGCGTACGACGTCCCGTTATCCGTGAGAAGCACGTCCCCCGGCCGGAGGTAACCCTGGATGGCCTCCCAGTAGGCGGCCTGGGTCAGCTTGGCGGAGCCGTCGGCATGCGCACCCGCGGGCATCGCCGCGGCGAAGTGACCGGTGGCGCGGCTGGTCACTTGCGGGACCGCGTCGATGACGCTGCGCAGGACTTCCTTGAGCGTGACCGCCTGGTAGTTATCCTCGCCGATGTCCACCGAGTGCCCGTCGGCGCGGATCGTGTTGGCGGGCAGCGCAGCGGTGAAGTCGCCCGAGGTCCCGTCGATCGGCCGGTAGCCGATGGACAGCAGGCAGTCGCTGGCCTCGATGGCCTCGCGGGTCCGAGGGTCGCTGGCCTTGCCGTTGTAGATGCCCGCGTAGTGCGGGAACGTCTCGTCGATCACTGCCTTGGCCGCGTTGACCGCTGCCACCGGCAGCTGCAGTTTTTCGGCCAGCCCCATGACTTCCGTCGCGGCGCCGTACCGGTCTACGTCCTGATCCACCAGGATCGCCGGTGACTTGGCACCGGACAGCTGGCTCGCGATCGCCTCGGCGCACGAGCGCAGTCGCTCTTGGTCGCTGGACGGCTCGGCCAGGGCCAGCGGGGCCGCCGGGACCTCGATGTCGAGGTAGGCGATGTCGGAGGGCAGTTCCATGTACACCGGGAGCTTCTCCCGCCAGGCGGTGAGGATCAGCCGGTCGATCTCCGTCGCCGCGTTGGCCGGTGTCAGCCTGGCCTGCCCGGCGGTCACGTGCGTGAAGGCACCGAGGAAGCGGTCCCATGTCCCGTCGCCCGTGGTGTGGTGCATCCCCAGGCCGCGCTGAATGGACCTCAGCGGGATCGACCCGGCGATGAGGATCACCGGGACATGCTCGGCGAAAGAGCCGGCGATCCCGTTGATCGCGCCCAGGGCGCCGACCGCGTTGGTCACCGTGAGCGCGCCCATCCCCTTCAGCCGCGCGTAGCCGTCTGCCGCGTACGACGCGTTCAGCTCATTGCACGTGCCGACCCATTGCAGGTGGCCAGCGTCCTCGTTCTGCTGCAGCAACTCGAGGTTGAAGTCACCGGGAACACCGAACAGATGCCCGATTCCCGCCTCCCGAAGCCGGCGGAGCAGGAACTCCCCGACGGTCATCGTCAGACTCTCAGTGCCCCGTGCTGTTTGCTGAGTTCTGTCGCTCGCGCGCTCAGCCAGCGATGTCATGTTGTCTCCCCCCCGATACCAGGTGGCTCTTTCGGGAACACCTGGCGTGCCAGATCGCTGTCCCGGCGCTGCCCGCTCAGCCGCAGGTCCGCGGTCAGCGGCAGCCACTTCCCCGAATTCCCAGGCTCTCACGGGCGCAAACCGCCGCCGGGTCGGCGTCGGGATCGGGCCGGTGGTGCCGGATCGTGGCGGTCACCTCAGGACAAAGCGGGCGCCCGCGGCGGATCCGTGATGGTCCAGGTCTTTGCCCCCGCCGGCCCGGCCACGGGCGATCGCATTAGTGTGGACGGCGCCATCGCTGTCGCTGTTTCAACCTGGTCGGCCCTTTCGCACTAATGGCGGGGCGAAGGGCGGCCGGGCGGCCGGGCGAAGGGCGGCCGGACGGGGCGAGGCGGCATGCCGTGCCGGCGACCGCGGCGCTAGTGCCGGATGATCACGCTGACGATGAGCAGCGCCGCGAGGATGAAGCCTATGGCGATGAGCCCGCTGCGCAGCCGGGTCTTCCTGTAGCCCGCGATCCGGCCGTGCGTGGTCTTGATGTCGCCGTGAGCGATGTGAGCGCGATTGGCGTGCCAGCCCAGAAGGCAGCCAACAACAAGCACTAGTACAGCTATTCCGAGAGCTGCTGACCCCATTGACCGTGCCCCTCCCCGGCCGCCCGCCTCCCTGATGATGCCCCAATGCAGATAGCTGTACCAGCAGAAACGCCGTTCCGGCCGCAAGGGCTGTCACGGGGACCCTTGCGCCGAAAGGTTAGCGCGGGGGCGGGCCAGGCCGCGACGAGCGGGCTGGCAGGATTGATGCGGTCGCGGAACCGACCAGCTACCCGCAACCCCCTAGGGAGAGAGCGCATGAACGAGGCGCTGATCGCAGAGACCATCACCATCACCGGGCATGACGGCGACGAGATCGAGGCGTACCTCGCCCGGCCGATTGGGCGGGACTCGTTCGGCGGCGTCGTGGTGATCCATCACATGCCGGGCTATGACGGCGGGACAAAGGAGATAACCAGAAGGTTCGCCGCCCGCGGCTACGCGGCGCTGATGCCGAACCTCTATCACCGCGACGCGCCGGGAGCCGACCCGGACGACGCGGCCGCCGCCGCGCGGGCCAAGGGCGGTGTGCCGGATGACCGCCTCGTCGGCGACGTCGCCGGGGCCGCTTCTCACCTGCGGGCCTTGGATGGCAGCAACGGGAAGGTGGGCGTCATCGGGTACTGCTCGGGCGGGCGGCAGTCGTTCCTCGCCGCGTGCAGCATGCAGCTCGAGGCGGCCGTCGACTGCTACGGCGCCTTCGTGGTCGGGAACCCGCCGGAGGGCATGCCGCTGAAGGTCGGCCCGATCGCGCACCTCGCCCCCAGCCTGTCCTGCCCGCTGCTCGGCCTGTTCGGCGCCGAGGACCAGTATCCGTCCCCGGAGCAGGTCGATGAGCTGGACAAGGTTCTGACCGAGGCCGGCAAGGAACACGAGTTCCACAGCTACGAGAACGCCGGGCACGCGTTCTTCGCGGTGGACCGGCCCGCCTACCGGGTGGAGGCGGCCAAGGACGGCTGGCAGAAGATCTGGGACTTCTACGGCCGTTACCTGGCCGGCTGAGGAGGCTTACGTGTGCACGTACCTGACCGAGAAGATCACCGTGGCGGGCAGCGGCAAGGGCGCGGAGGGCTGGTTCACGCTCACCGACGCGACCGTGTACCTCGACCACCCGCAGCACGCCCCGGCCGAGCACACGCTGAACATCGATTTCCTCAACCCGGCGAACGGGCCATCCGCCCGGGTCGCGGTCGAGCTGACCGCCGAGTCGGCCCGGGCCCTGGCCCGGGCCATCGAGGCCACGCTGGAGTCGGCGCCGCCTGGCCTG
>JASIJN010000286.1 GCA_030050125.1 Streptosporangiaceae bacterium
GGCCCGCGGTCGCGGGGCGGCGCGGCCGGGCGGCGGCTCGGTGCTCCGCTGCGCCGCCAGCAGCAGGGTCCCTGCCACGCAGGCCGCCATGGCCACCGTCACGCCCGCCGCGGGCTGGACCTCGGTGGCGAGCACGGTGACCAGGGCCGGGCCGACGACGAAGATAAGCTCATCGGCCACCGATTCCAGCGAGAACGCCGAGTGCAGCAGCGCGGAGTCGCCCAGCAGCGTGCTCCAGCGGGCCCGCACCATGGAGCCGAGCGTGGGCATCGACGCCCCGGCCAGCCCGCTGCTCAGCAGCAGGGCCCAGACCGGCGCGCGCCACAGCGCGCAGACGACCAGGCCGACCGTGGCGCCGGCGAAGAACAGAGCCTGAGGGCGCAGCACCCGGCCCTGCCCGAACCGGTCGGCGAACTGGGCGGCCGCCGGCGCGCAGACCGCGTAGCCGACCGAGCCCGCGGCGGTCACCAGCCCGGCCAGCCCGTACCGGCCGGTGACCGAGGCGACGAGCAGCAGCGTGCCGAGTCCGAACATGGATATCGGCATGCGGCCCAGGACTCCGGCGGCCGAGAATCGCAGCGCGCCGGGCTGTGCGAGCACCTCGAGGAATGGGTTCCGCTGGCGCGGGCCTCGCTCGCTGACCTGCGTCACTTTGCTGCACCCTCCGCCTTGAACCTATATCAGGGGCCGGGTCCTTTCTCCAGTTGTTATCCGTCCCATCGCCCGTAGTTAGCGATTGTTTTCAGCATGTGGCGCGTCACCGGGTTAGGGTAGATCGCGATGATGGGACGGGTAATCGGCCGGCTGACCCGCCGGAATGGATCGAGCCGCGCCGGCCGCGGCTCGCGTGCGCTCGTGGTCCGGGGGATGGCCGGCAGCAGTGCCTTCGTCCTGCTGGGCATCGGAGCCTCCTCCGGGTACCTCATGCCCCCGGCCGGCGGGCCGGGCAACGACATGGCCGTCGCGATGGCCGCGGCGCAGGCGGCGGAGCGGGCGGCCGCGCCGTTCAAGCAGATCATCCTGCCCGACCTGCTGGTCGTCTCCTCTACCGGGCTGACCAGCGCGCAGCTCACCAGCCTGAGCCAGATCGGCGGCGTACGGAACATGATCGCCTTCGACGGGGCGGAGATCGAGGCGGGCGGTCGGCCGGTCAGCGTCATCGGCGTCAACCCGGTCCAGTTCCGGCCCTGGGTGCCGCTGCAGACCGCCTCCGATCAATCGTTTTGGAACGCCCTGTCTGGCGGTGATTTCGTCGCCTCGCAGTCGGCGCGCAGCGCGTTCGGGTTGCAGGCCGGGGCCAGCTATCAGCTGACCGGCAGCACCACGCGGACGCTGCGGTTCGGCGCCGCCGCGTCGCTGGGCATCGAGGGCGTCGACCTGCTGGTCAACACCCAGGTCTCCCGCGAGCTGGGCCTGGTGCACCAGGTGGCCGCCCTGATCAGCGCCCCGGGCGCGAGCCTGATCACGCTGATCGCCAAGGTCCAGAACGTGCTCGGGCCCTCGGCCAAGATCGTCAGCCTGCGGCAGCC
This sequence comes from Streptosporangiaceae bacterium, assembly GCA_030050125.1. The sequence goes on from JASIJN010000286.1 coordinate 1,530, forward strand.
CACTCTGCCCGTGACCGAGGTCAATTCCAGCCAGCTGCCGACCACCTACATTCAGCTGTTCCAGGCCTCCGCCGCCCAGTACTGCCCGGGCCTGTCCTGGACGGTGCTGGCCGCGATCGGCCAGATCGAGAGCGCGGACGGCACCAACGTCGGGCCGTCCTCGGCGGGCGCGCTCGGGCCGATGCAGTTCCTGCCGTCGACCTGGGCCGTGTGGGGCATCGACGCGTTCGGCCAGACCGGCACGCCGAACATCATGAACCCCTACGACGCGGTGCCGTCGGCGGCCAGGATGCTGTGCGCCGACGGAGCCGCGTCGGGCGGCAGCGGCCTGGCCGCCGCGATCTTCGACTACAACCACGCCACCTGGTACGTCAACGAGGTGCTGGCCCTGGCCGCGGAGTACGCCCAGGACTATCCGTCCTGACCGGCGGGCCCGCCCGCCGGGCCTGGTTGGATGGTGACATGCCGCGTTACGACGCCTTCCTGCTCGTGTCCTTCGGCGGCCCCGAGGGCCCCGACGACGTGATCCCGTTCCTGGAGAACGTGACCCGCGGGCGCGGCGTGCCGCGGGAGCGACTGGACAAGGTGGCCGAGCACTACTACCGGTTCGGCGGGGTCAGCCCGATCAACCAGCAGTGCCGCGACCTGCTGGCCGCGATCGAGAAGGACTTCGCGGCGGGCGGCGTCGACCTCCCGCTGTACTGGGGCAACCGGAACTGGGACCCGATGCTGACCGACACCGTCGCGCGCATGGCCGCCGACGGCATCCGGCACGCGGTCGCGTTCGTGACCTCCGCGTACAGCTCCTACTCCGGCTGTCGCCAGTACCTGGAGGACATCGAGCGGGCCAGGTCCGCCGTGGGCGGGCGGGCCCCGCTGATCGACAAGCTGCGTCCCTACTTCGATCACCCCGGCTTTATCGACCCGCTGGCCGATGCCGTGCGGGCGGCCGCGGGCACCCTGAGACGTGGCGTTCAAGACGACTATGACCTTGTGTGCACGGCGCACAGCATTCCTGAGGCCATGGCCGCCGCGAGCGGGCCGGCCGGCAATGCGTATCCGGCGCAGCTGGCCGAGGCGTCGCGGCTGATCGCCGAGCGGGCCGGGGCGCGCCGGCCGTGGCGGCTGGTGTACCAGAGCCGCAGCGGCCCGCCGTCGGTGCCCTGGCTCGGCCCCGACGTCGGCGACTGCCTGGCCGAGCTGGCCGAATCCGGCTCGAAGGGCGTGGTGCTGGCGCCGGCCGGCTTCATCTGCGATCACCTCGAGGTCGTCTACGACCTGGACATCGAGGCGGCCGGGGTCGCCGACCGGCTCGGCCTGCCGCTGGCCAGGGCGGCGACGCCGGCCACCGACCCCAGGTTCGTCTCGATGATCACCGAGCTGGTGGCCGAGCGGCGGGACGGCGTGCCGCCCCGGGCGCTCGGGGACCTCGGGCCGGTCCTGGGCACGTGCGGCCCGGGCTGCTGCGGGACCGGCCGCCCGAGCCGGGCAACACCGTGAGCCCGGCGCAGGGGCGCGTGCCAGCGGCTGAGCTGCTGGAGCTGGCCACCTCGGCCGCGGTGGCCGCGGGCCTGCTGCTGCTCGGCCGGGGCGGGCGCCCGGAGGTAGTGGCCACCAAGACCAGCCCGACCGACGTGGTGACCGAGGCGGACCGGGCCGCGGAGGCCCTGATCCGGGACATGATCGGCGACAAGCGGCCCAGCGACCGGATCCTCGGCGAGGAGGGCGGCGAGACCGGGGCCGGCGCGCGGATCCGCTGGATCGTGGACCCGCTGGACGGCACGGTCAACTACCTGTACGGGCTGCCCGACTGGGCGGTCAGCATCGCCGCCGAGGCGGACGGCACCGTGGTGGCCGGCGCGGTGTTCGTGCCCAGGTGCGACGAGCTGTACAG
>JASIJN010000287.1 GCA_030050125.1 Streptosporangiaceae bacterium
ACCAGCACCCGGGCCAGGACGACGAGGAAACGGACATGGTGCTGTGCGTCAACAACCTGTCCCGGTTCCCGCAGCCCGTCGAGCTCGACCTGCGCCGGTTCAAGGGCATCTCGCCGGTCGAGTGCATGGGGGGCGTGGTCTTCCCGCCGATCGGCGAGCTCAGCTACCTGCTGACCCTGCCCGGCCACGGGTTCTACTGGTTCCAGCTCCCGCCGGTCACCCAGCCGCGCTGACCGGCCCCACCCCGACCTCGGCCGCGACCTTGCGCCAGGCGGCCAGGGCCGTGCCGATGTCCCCCGCCGTGACGTCGACGTGGGTAAGCATCCTGATCTGCCCGCCCACCATCGTGACCAGCACCCCGCTCGCGGCCAGCCGCTGCCGCCACTCCTGGGCATCGTGACCGGTGCCGGTCACGTCGGCGAACACGATGTTGGTCTGCACCCGGGCCGGATCGACGGCCCCGGGCAGGATCTCCTCGAGGCCCGCGGCCAGCAACCGGGCGTTGGCATGGTCCTCGTGCAGTCGCTTCGGGCCCTCGGCCAGGGCGATCAGCCCGGCCGCCGCCATGATCCCGGCCTGCCGCCAGGCCGCGCCGTAGAGAACCTTCAGCCGGCGGGCCTCCCTGATGAACTCCGCGTCCCCGGCCAGCAGCGACCCGATCGGCGCCCCCAGGCCCTTGGAGAGGCAGAACATCAGCGCGTCCACCTTGGCCGCGTAGTCGGCCACCGACGCACCGGTGGCCACGGCCGCGTTGAAGATGCGCGCCCCGTCCAGGTACAGCGGGACGTGCCGCTCGGCGCAGGCCGCTGCGATCGCGGCCACGCCGCCGGGCGGCATCGCCGACCCGCCGCCCAGCTGGTGGGTGTTCTCGACCGCCACCAGATCGACCACCCTCACGTCGTACGGGTCGGGCGCCAGCGCCGCGGCGACCTGGCCGGCCTCCAGCAGCCCGGCCGCCGGCGCGGGCACCCGGCGGAACGCTATCCCGGACATCGCCGCGGCGGACGCCGCCTCGTTTCCCCCGACGTGCGAGGTCGCCTCGCACACCACGAACCGTCCCGGCCGGACGAACGCGTGCAGCGCGATCTGGTTACACAGCGTGCCCGTCGGCAGGTAGATCGCGGCCTGCCGGCCGGTCAGCTCGGCCGCGGCGTCCTGCAGCCGGTTGACGGTGGGATCGTCGCCATACCAGTCGTCGCCGACGTCGGCGTCGGCCATGGCACGGCGCATGGCCGCCGACGGCCTGGTGACCGTATCGGACCGAAGGTCAACAAGGCCGTTCGTGGCTGCTGGTGACATGCTGGATCCCATCTGATCGGCCGATCTGTGCCGCGCCGCGGCAGTCCGCCGTTCGCCGGGATGACTGGCCAAGCGCGGGGTAGACCTGGAGTCATGACATTTGAGGACACACTAGCGGCGTGGCTGCGGGGCCAGCGTTGGTACTCCGGCAGCGCCGCTACGATCGGTGACCTCACGATAACCGCCGACACCGTGCTGGCCGCCGGCGACCCCGAGCTGAGGCACCTGATCGTTGCCGTGTCCTCCGGCGGGAACACCGCCCGGTACCAGATCCTCGTCGGGATCCGCTCGCAACTGCCCGCCGCGCTCCGGCATGCGGTGGTGGGACCGGCGGGGCCGGGCCGGATCGCCTATGACGCGCTGCACGATCCCGAGCTCACCAGGGTCCTGCTGCGGCACATGGCGGAGCAGCGGACCGTCGGCCCGCTGCGCTTCGGCCGCGAGCCGGGCGCGGTCATCGACGCCAGCCCGGACAGCATGGTGCTGACCGGCGAGCAGAGCAACACCAGCCTGATCTACGGCGAGTCGGCCATTCTCAAGGTGCTGCGCCGGCTCTTCCCCGGCCGCAGCCCCGAGCTCGAGGTGACCAGGGCGCTGGCCCGGGGCGGCTCGGCACACGTGGCGGAGCCGTTCGGGTACATCGAGGCCGGCGACGGCGATGAAGCCGTTTTGCTCGCGATCCTCTCCAGGTACCTGCCCGGCGCCAGCGACGGCTGGTCGCTGGCCGCCACCAGCCTGCGCGACCTGTACTCCGGCGACGGCGTGCGGGCCCAGGGCACGATCCGGCCGGACGAGGCCGGCGGTGACTTCGCCGGGGAGGCGTTCCGGCTCGGCGCCGCCACCGCCGAGGTGCACGCCGACCTGGCCGCCGCGTTCGGCCTGACCGAGCTACCGCCGGAGGGGTACGCCGACCTGGCCGGGCAGATGGCCCGCAACCTGGACGGCGCCAGCGCCGAGGTGTCCGCCCTGCGCCCGCACCTGGCCAAGCTGCGCGGCTACTACGCCGAGCTGAGCGGTATCCGGGCCCCGCTGCCGGTGCAGCGGATACACGGCGACTACCATCTCGGGCAGGTGCTGCGCACCGCGACCAGCTGGGTGGTCTTGGACTTCGAGGGAGAGCCCATGGTGCCGCTCAGGCAGCGCCGGGCGCCGGCCGTCGCGCTGCGCGACGTGGCGGGCATGCTCCGCTCGTTCGACTATGCCGCCCGCCATCAGCTGCTCGACCGCCCGGACGCCGAGAAGCTCCGCCTGACCGCGGATGAGTGGGTGGAACGCAGCCAGGCTGCGTTCTGCAAGGGCTACGCCGAGGCCGGCGGGATGGACCCGCAGGCCCACGCCGTGCTGCTGCGCGCCCTGATGCTGGACAAGACGGTGTACGAGGTGGTGTACGAGGCCAGGCACCGTCCGTCCTGGCTGTCCATCCCGCTCGACTCGATTGCGGCCTCCTTATGCCAGAACAGACCAGTCCGCCGGCCGGCCCGGCCGAGCCGGTCAGCCACGCCGAGATCGACCGGATCCTGTCCGGTACGCACCACGACCCGCACTCGGTGCTCGGGGTGCACCAGACCGCGGCCGGGACCGTGGTGCGCGCGCTGCGCCCGCTGGCCGCGTCGGTCGAGGTCGTCCTCCCCGACGGGCGCCGGTTTCCCATGGGCCACGTGCACCAGGGCGTCTTCGAGGCCTTGCTGCCGGTCGGCCAGATTCCCGACTACCGGCTCGCGGTCGCCTACCCGGAGCCGGGGACGGACGGCGGGCAGACCCTGCCCGAGACCGTGGCCGACGACCCCTACCGGCACCTGCCGACGCTGGGCGAGATCGACCTGCACCTGATCCAGGAGGGCCGTCACGAGCAGCTGTGGCAGGTGCTCGGCGCCCACCCGAGCGAGAAGGCCGGGGGCACCGCGTTCGCCGTCTGGGCGCCGAACGCCCGCGGCGTCCGGGTGATCGGCGACTTCAACCACTGGGACGGGCGAGCGCACCCGATGCGCTCGCTCGGCGGCTCGGGCGTCTGGGAGCTGTTCGTACCCGGGGTGGGCCCGGGCACGCGCTACAAGTACGACATCTGCGGTCCCGACGGCAGCTGGCACCGCAAGGCGGACCCGATGGCCTCGCTCGCCGAGCGGCCGCCAGCGACGGCGTCCGTGGTCAGCGAGTCCCGGTACGAGTGGGCCGACCGGGCGTGGATGTCGCGGCGCGCCGAGCGCGACCCGTACACCCGGCCGATGAGCATCTACGAGGTGCACCTGGGCTCGTGGCGGCCCGGGCTCTCCTATGCCGAGCTGGCCGACCAGCTCACCGCGTACGTCACCGGCCTCGGCTTCACCCACGTGGAGTTCATGCCGGTGGCCGAGCACCCGTTCGGCGGCTCCTGGGGCTACCAGGTCACCTCGTACTACGCTCCCTCGGCCCGGTTCGGCTCGCCCGACGACTTCCGGTGCCTGGTGGACCGGCTGCACCAGGCCGGCATCGGCGTCATCCTGGACTGGGTGCCCGCCCACTTCCCGCGCGACGAGTGGGCGCTGGCCCGCTTCGACGGCACGCCGCTGTACGAGCACGCCGACCCGAACCGCGGCACCCACCCGGACTGGGGCACGCTCATCTTCGACTTCGGCCGGCCCGAGGTCCGCAACTTCCTGGTGGCGAACGCGATCTACTGGCTGGAGGAGTTCCACGCCGACGGGCTGCGGGTCGACGCGGTCGCGTCCATGCTCTACCTGGACTACTCGCGCGCCGCCGGCCAGTGGACGCCCAACTCGCTCGGCGGCCGGGAGAACCTGGACGCGGTCTCGTTCCTGCGCGAGGTGAACGCCACCTGCTACAAGCGGGTGCCGGGCATCATGATGATCGCCGAGGAGTCCACCGCCTGGCCCGGGGTGACCAGGCCGGTGCACCTGGGCGGGCTCGGGTTCGGGTTCAAGTGGAATCTCGGCTGGATGCACGACACGCTGTCCTACCTGTCCCGGGATCCGGTGTTCCGGCAGTACCACCAGAACGAGATCACGTTCTCCATGGTCTACGCGTTCAGCGAGAACTTCGTGCTGCCGCTCTCCCACGACGAGGTGGTGCACGGCAAGCGATCGTTGCTGCGCAAGATGCCCGGCGACGACTGGCGCCAGTTCGCCGGGCTCCGCGCGCTGCTGGCCTACCAGTGGGCCCATCCGGGCAAGCAACTGCTGTTCATGGGGTCGGAGTTCGGCCAGGAGGCCGAGTGGTCGGAGCAGGTCGGCGTGGACTGGCAGGCGCTGGACGACGCACGCCCGGGGGCCGCGCGGCACCGCGGGGTGCAGCGCCTGGTCACCGACCTGAACCGCGCCTACAGGGACATCCCGGCCCTGTGGCGCCAGGACTTCACCGCCGACGGGTTCGGCTGGATCGACGCGAGCGACACGGCAGGTAACGTGCTCGCCTTCCTGCGATTCGCGGGCCCCGGCCAGCCGGCGGCCGGACCGGGCGTCCTGGCCTGCCTGGTGAATTTCTCCGGCGCCCCGCACCACGACTACCGGATCGGGCTGCCCTCGGTCGGCCGGTGGCGCGAGGTGCTCAACACCGACGCCGCGGAGTACGGCGGCAGCGGGGTGGGCAATCTGGGCGGGGTGGAGGCGGTCCCGCTGGCCTGGCACGGCCGGCCGGCCTCGGCGGTGCTCAGCCTGCCGCCGCTCGGGGTGCTCTGGCTCGTGCCCGGGTCCTGACCCGCTCAGGTGACCGGCACCAGCTCGGCGCTCACCAGCCGGCCCGCCTCGATGCGCAACACCCCGACCGTGCCGCGGGGCTGGCGCCGCCGGTCGCTGGGCGATCCGGGATTGAAGATCCGGATCCCGGCCTCGGCGAGGTCCAGCGGCATGTGCGAGTGGCCGAACACCACCAGCCCGGCGTCGGGGAATCGCCGCCGCAGGCGCCGCGGCCGTCCCGGAGCCGGGCCGCTGTCGTGGATCATGGCCACCCGCAGGCCGTCGAGCTCGGCCTGCAGCGTCGGCGCCGCGCCCCAGGCCGCGACGTCCGGGCCGTCGTTGTTGCCGATCACGGCCAGGACCGGCGCGTACGCGGACAGCTCGTCGAGCACCGCCGCGGTGCAGACGTCGCCCGCGTGCAGGATCACGTCGGCCCGGCGCAACTGCTCCGCCACCGCCGGAGGGCAGGATGTCCACCGCCGCGGAGCGTGGGTATCGGCCAGCGCCACCACCCGGACCATGCCGGGATGCTACCGGGGCGCGCCCGCGCCGCCGCCGGCCGGAGCAGGGCCCCGCTGACCGCGGCCCGCGTCGTCCCACCGCACGTGCAGCGCGCCCGGCTTGCGGAACACCACCCCTCGGGGCGCCTGGCCCAGCGAGCGGTCCAGCCGCAGGCCGGGCAGCAGCCGCAGCAGCGCCGCCACGGCCGCGCGGGCCTCGATCCTGGCCAGGTGGGCGCCGAGGCAGTAGTGCGGTCCGTGCGCGAACGCGAGGTTCTGCCGGGCGTTCTCCCGGCGCACATCGAACCGGTCCGGGTCGGGGAAGCTGGCCGGGTCGCGGCCCGCCCCGGCCAGCGACACGGTGACCAGCTCCCCGCGCCGGACCTGCGCCCCGGCCAGCTCGACGTCCGCCGTCGCGTAGCGGTCCACGACCGCCGCGGCCGGCTCGAGCCGCAGCGACTCCTCCACCGCGTTCACGATCAGGCCGGGGTCCGCGAGCACCTGCGCGAGCTGGGCCGGCTGGGCGAGCAGGTGCAGCACGACGTTGCAGATCATCCCCTCGGTGGTCTCGATGCCGCCGAACATCAGGACCGCCGCGTTCGAGATCACCTCGCCGTGGCACAGCCCTCCGGCCGCGGCCGCCGCCGCCAGCAGCGAGCCCTCGCGCCGCTCGGCGAGCACCCGCCCCAGGCTCGCGCTGAGCTCCCCGAACGCCTCCAGCCTCGCGCCCCCGG
>JASIJN010000288.1 GCA_030050125.1 Streptosporangiaceae bacterium
CGGGCAGCCGGCAGGTGACCACGGTGCCGCCGGTAGCCATGTCGGCCTCCCATCCGGCGCCGGCCGGGCGGCAGGCGGTGACCGTCCCGGCTAGCACGACGCCGCGGCCGGGATGCGCGCCGACGGCGATCCGCTCCGGGTGCACCCCGATGACGCCGCCCTCCGGCCCGGCCGCGGGCACGAATCCCAGGTAACCGACCAGCTCGGCCACCCGCCGGGTGGCCGGCCTCAGCACCACCTGGTCCGGCGCGCCGTCCTGCAGCAGGCGCCCGCGGTCCAGCACGGCCAGCCGGTCGGCGAACGCCTGCGCCTCGGCCAGCTCGTGGGCGACCAGCACCGAAGGCACCGATCGCTCGATGACCAGGCCGGCCACCAGCTCGGTCAGGGTCCGGCGCAGGGAGGCGTCCAGCCCGGCGTAGGGCTCGTCGAGCAGCAGTGCGTCGCAGTGGGCGAGCAGCAGCCGCCCGAGGGCGACCCGGTGCGCCTGGCCGCCGGACAGCCGGGCGGGCATCGCGGACAGCAGGCCGGAGATGCCGAGCGCGTCGGCGACCTGCGCCAGCTCGCGGCCTGACGGGTCGCGGCCTGGGGCGTAGCAGAGGTTGGCCCGCACCGTCAGGTGCGGGAACAGCCCGGGGTTCTGCCGCAGCAGGCCGACGCGCCTGCGCCAGGGCGGGACGAAGCGCTTCGGGGGCGAGGTCGAGGTCAGCAGCCGGCCGCCGAGTTCCACCCGCCCGGTGCGCGGCCGCACCAGCCCGGCGATCGCCTCGAGCAGCGTGGTCTTGCCCGCTCCTGACGGGCCGAACAGCGCCAGCCGCTCCCCCGGCGCCACGCGCAGCGCGGCGCGCACCGTGAACTCCCGGCGGTCAACCTCGACGTCGGCGTCGAGCACGGGCGCTCCAGGTAAAGGCGGCCAGCGGCAACGGCAGCGCGACCACCAGCAAGATCAGCGCGTAGGGCAGCGCCGAGGGCAGGCCCGTTTCCTGCAGCGTGTTGAAGATCTGCAGCGGCAGCCCCTCTGGATGATAAGCGATGATGATCACGGCGCCGAACGCTCCCATGGCCCGGGCCCAGGCCACGGACAGCGCCACGGCCAGGCCGGGCGCGGCCAGCGGCAGCGTCACCCGCCGGAACACCCGTCTCGGGCGGTCGCCGAGCAGCGCGGCCTGCTCCTCGATCCGCGGCTCCACGTCGGCGAACGCGGCCTGCGCCGCGACCACGTAGTACGGCGCGGACTCGTAGACCTCGGCGATGACCAGGGCCAGGAACGTGTTCGTGGCGGACAGGTGCCAGGGCGTGGCGTTGAGCAGCTGACCGATGGGGGTGAACGGGCCGACGAAGAAGACCAGCAGCAGCCCGATCACCAGCGGCGGGAGCAGCAGGCTGCACAGCACGCCCGCCTCCCAGACCCGCGGGAACGGCAGCGTGCCGCGGGCCAGCATGTAGGCCAGCGGGGTGCAGAAGACCAGCAGCACCGCCAGCGTCACCGCCCCGGAGGCCAGCGAGGTCACCAGCGGGTCGAGGTCGCCGGGCCCGGTGATCGCGCTGACGATCGCGCCCCCGGACAGGTGCGTGAGCAGAGCGATCACCGGCCCGAGCAGCGCCACCCAGATGAGCAGCGCGCCGAGCACCGAGGCCAGGCCGGACGCGGTGCTGAGCCGCGCCACGGCGACCGCGGAGGCGGGCCCGGGCCGACGGCGCTGCCCGGAAGGATCGTCGTCCCCCCGGACAGCGCCGCCCGCGGCCGCTGCCGGGCTAGCTGCCCAGCTCACTCTTTATCGCGGCGGGTATCGCGCTGGCGTCACCGGTCACCGTCGGTGTCAGCAGCGTGAACCCGCCCTGCTTCCACAGCGCCCGGCCCGCCGGGGACAGCGTGTACTTGACGAACGCGATCCCGGCCGGGGTCGGCTTGCCGACGATCGTGATGCAGATCACCTGCGGTGACCCGTGCTTGGTCACGCCGCCCGTGATCGTGACCGACGCCGTCTGATACGTCGACGCGAGCGCGAAACTGCCCAGGTTGATCTGCGGCGGCAGCGGGATGTAGTCCAGGTGCAACTCGATCGCCTGGGTGATGAACGCGCTCGAGGCGTCCAGCTGGCCCGATTGCAGCACCGAGTCCAGCGCGGACTCGGCGTAGATCTGCGAGGACGAGGAGGAGCCGAAGTCCGAGGTGCCCAGGATCTTGGCCACCGTGTCCGACGGCAGGTGGTAGTACGACTGGGCCAGCTCCAGCATGTAGATGAAGTCCCGGCCCTGGGGGTCGATGTTCGGGTCGGTCCGGCCGAGCTTGAAGCCGGGCGTCTCCATCAGCGTGAACAGGCCGCTCAGCGGCTTGGAGCCGTCGGCGTACGCCTTGAAGTCGGCGGCGTACTTGCTGTTCGGGTTATACGCGATCACCATCGAAGTGCCAGCGTACTGGATATACCACTTGGTGAACTTGGGGAACAGCGGCGTGATGTTGTCGCCGCCGACGCTTTCGAACACGTTCGGCGTGATCTCGCCGGAGGCGATGTCCGACTCGAGGTCGCCGGAGGCGTTGTACTGCCCCGAGTACTTGTACCCCTCGGCCTTGGTGAACGCGGGCCCGACGATCTTCTCGTGCAGGTACTCAAGGGAAGACGCCGCGGCGATGCTGGCCGTGCCGGTCGGCTTCGCGGGCGCGGTGGTGCTGGAGGAGCTGCCGCACCCTGTCGCGGCGAGCCCGATGCAGGTAATGATCAACAGCCCGGCAAGGCCGGCGCCGCTGTGTTTTCTGGGGATAGCGGTCATCGTCCGACCTTAGCCATCGCCACTTGCGCAGCGCAAGAATTCACGACACCAGGCGGCCGGCGCTCCAGTTCCCTGAGAGATGGCTTTCAGCGGGCGCTCAGGAAGATACGGTTCCCTCCTGGAGGGGTAACCCCACGCCCGCTCGCGCCTTAGCATGGTCTGGGGCCGCCGCCGCGGCGGCGGCTCGCCTGGCGTGCGCGGGCGGTGCGGCACGAGCGGAACCGGGCACGTGCCGTCGTCGGGCCAGAGGAATCCGGACGGGTGAGGCAGGGCTGGCATGGGCAAGGCAACCAGGATCAGACAGCAGAACGCCAGGGAGAAGATCGCCGCGCAACGGGTGGCGGCCCGGCGCGCGGAGGTCCGCAGGCGAGTGCTGATCACCTCGGGCAGCGTGGTCGCGGTGCTCGCGATCGTGCTGGCCTTTGTCCTGATCAAGGTGACCGGCAACAGCAACTCGTCCAGCGGCGGCTCGGGCGGCGTCGACGGCACCGTGCTGCCGGCCAGCGTGGTCAAGAACATCACGGGCGTCCCGGCAAGCACGCTGGACGCCGTGGGCATCGGCTCGGTCTCCAGCTTCATGGCGACCGAGGAGGACGGCGCGCCGCCGATCAACAAGATCTCGGGCAGCGCGCTGACCAGCGGCGGCAAGCCGGAGATGCTCTACATCGGAGCCGAGTTCTGCCCCTTCTGCGGCGCGGAGCGCTGGGGCATGGCGATCGCGCTGAGCCGGTTCGGCACGTTCACCACCCCGCTGCGCGGCTTCCACTCCTCCAGTACCGACACCGACCCGAACACGCCCACGCTGACCTTCTACAAGTCCAGCTACAGCAGCAAGTACCTGGTCTTCACCCCGGTGGAGAACGAGAACGTCAACCGCGGCCCGCTGCAGAACACCACGTCCGCTCAGCAGGCCCTCTGGGTGAAGTACGACACCACGAACGGATATCAGGGCTTCCCGTTCATCGACTTCGGCAACCAGTACGTGATCAAGCTGCCCACGTATGACCCGGGGGTGCTGGCCAAGATGACCTGGGCTCAGGTGGCGGCGGCGCTGCACGACCCGTCCAGCCCGGTCGCGCAGGGCGCCGACGGGACCGCGAACCTGATCACGGCGGCCATCTGCAAGATGACCAAGGGCCAGCCGGGCAACGTCTGTACGGCGCCAGGGGTCGTCAAGGCGAGCGGTTCGCTCTGATGGCCAGCCAGAAGGCCCGGGCCACGTCCGGCCGGGGCAAGAGCGGCCCCACCGCGACCCGGTCCGGCCCGGGTAACTCCCGCCGCGACGGCGACCGGGCCACCCAGGCCACCCAGGCCAGCCAGGTCCGGGGGGGCAAGAACGGGCCTCCAGGCGGCCAGGACGGCGGCCGCGGCCGGGGCCGGGCGGCCGTGCCCCAGGGCCGTGCCACCCAGGTAGCCGAGTCCTCCCCGGTCAAGCGGGTGCCCGACGGCCGGTTCAGCGCGCCGCCCTGGGTGCAGTGGACTTCCCTGGCCCTGTCCCTGGCCGGCCTCGCGGTGTCGATCTACCTGACGATCGCGCATTTCACCTCGACCTCGATCCTGGCCTGCTCGAACAAGGGATTTGTCGACTGCGCGAAGGTCACCACCAGCTCGCAGTCGATGGTCTTCGGCGTCCTGCCGGTCGCGGTGCTCGGCCTGGCCTTCTACGTGTTCATGACCGCGGTCAACTCGCCGTGGGGCTGGCGGATGCGGATCCCGCTCGTCTGGTGGGCCCGGCTCGGCAGCGTCGTGGTCGGCATGGGGTTCGTGCTGTACCTGCTCTACGCCGAGATCATCCAGATCGGCAACATCTGCCTCTGGTGCACCAGCGTGCACGCGGTCACGTTCCTGCTGTTCGTCCTGCTGGTGTTCACCGCTTCCCTGAGCGGCGGCGCGGCGGCCAAGGACACCCGCTAACCGCCGGGCGCCGGCGGGACCGGCCGGCCGGCCGCGGGAAGGATGTCCTCCATGGACGTGCTGAGCAGCCGGATCCTGCTGCGCCCCGCCGACCCCGCGCGCAGTCACCGCTTCTACCGCGATCAGCTGGGCCTGGCCGTCTACCGCGAGTTCGGCCCCGCCGACCAGCCGGGCGTGGTGTTCTTCCTCGGTCAGGGGCT
>JASIJN010000289.1 GCA_030050125.1 Streptosporangiaceae bacterium
GGCCTCACCCGGCGCACATCCGGGCCCACCGACTCCACCACCCCCGCGCCCTCATGCCCCCCCACCACCGGGAACCGCACCGGCGCGTCGCCCCTGGTGATGTGATTGTCGGAATGGCACAGCCCGGCCGCGTAGAACTTCACCCGGACCTCGTGCGCCTTCGGCTCATCCAGCTCCAGGTCGGCGATCTCCCAGCCCAGATGCGGGCCACGGGCGATCGCGGCGCGCGTCGTGATGCTCATACCAGCGCCGGCTCGGTGAGCAGCGCGACGATCGCGGGGATGGCCTGCCGGGCGCGTTCCCGCACGCCGTCCGGGGTCAGGCTGGCGACCGGGTGCGGGGTGGTGACGTACCGGTAGCCGGGCGCGCCGCGCAGGTCGGCCATCGCGTCGGCGCTGACCGTGAACGCGTCGCTGCAGATCACCACGGCCGGGACGCCGGACTGTTCCAGCAGCAGCCCGTCGGCCACCGCGGACGCGCTGCAGGATCCGCAGTCGCCCACCCCGGTGACCACGACATCGCACTCGGCGCGAAGCCGCTCCAGCGTGGCCTCCGGCGCGGTGTCGACGATGTTGGGCTTCTTGGTGGCCAGCACGATGGTCGTGCCGTACTGCTCGCCGAGCAGCAGGCCGACCTGGTCAAGGAACTGCTCGGCGTTGCGCTTGGTGTTGGCCAGAAGTCCCAGCCGCAGGCCGGACAGGCTGCCCGGGCGGGCGGCCAGCGCCGCCTGGCCGGGCCGCGAGTCGGCGACCGGGCCGATGGTGGGGTCGATGATGCTGTCGAACACGGCGGCCTCCTCGCAGCGGCGCCCATGCCGCGAGCGCCTCGCTCACCGTGACGTTACGGCCGCGGGCCCCGCGCGGCCAGCCCTGTTGCCGCGACGCGGAACTGTGTCGCGCCCCCGGAGCCAGATCCGCGGACCGGGACCGGCCAGGGCCGAGACGTGGCGTTCAGTACAAAGACAGGGCCGCCAGGGCCGCGTTGACTATGGAGCCCGCGTCGAGGTCGTGCGCGCGGTAGAGGTCGCTGACCGTGCCCGACTGCCCGAACGAGTCCACGCCGAGGCTGACCGCGGGCACGCCCAGGGCCGACCCGAGCCAGCTCAGGGTGTGCGAGGCCGCGTCGTGCACGGTCACGACCGGGGCCCGGGCGGGGAAAACGGTGCGCAGCGCGCCGGGGATCGACGGCGTGGTCGCGGTGCGGACCCCCTGGCGCAGGGTCCGCTGCCAGGACCGGTAGAGCCGGTCGGCCGAGGTGACGTCGACCACGTGAGCGGCCACACCCTCCTCGCCCAGCTCGGCGGCCGCGGTGAGCACCTCGGGCAGGACCGCGCCCGAGGCGGCCAGGTGGACCGCGGGCGCGCCGTCGGCCGCGGCCTGCGACGCGTCGATCAGCCGGTAGGCGCCGGCCAGGACCTGGCGGCGCAGGATCGCGTCGCCCAGGCGGTCGCGGGCCCGGGCGAACGGATCCTGGTCGATGGCGCGGGTGGAGAGCCGGAAGTAACACGAGCCGTCCTCGGTGATGGCCGTGCCCGGCGGCGCGGCGTCCGGGGCGGCGATCGACTGCAGCGCGCCGCAGAGCAGCCAGTCGAGGGCGCCCGCGTAGGCGGGCTCGATGAACGTGACGTTCGGCAGCTCCAGGCCGACCGACGCGGTGATCGTCGACTGGTGCGCTCCCCCCTCCGGGGCCAGGGAGACGCCGGACGGGGTACCGGCCACCACGAAGCGCGCGCCCGAGTACACCGAGTAGACGAAGGCGTCGAGGCCGCGCAGCACGAACGGGTCGTACACCGTGCCGACCGGCAGCAGCGGCTGGCCGGACAGGTCGAAGGACAGGCCGAGCTGGCCGAGCAGCAGGAACAGGTTCATCTCGCTGATGCCCAGCTCGATGTGCTGGCCCTGGGGCCCCTCCGACCACTTCAGCGCGGGATCCTCGGTCCAGGAACGGCGGGCCGCCGGACTGAAGACGCCCATCCGGTTGATGAAGCCGGCCAGATTGGTCGAGGTGGCGACGTCGGGCGCGACGGTGACCAGGTATGGCGCCACGCGCTCGTCGCGAGACAGGCCGACCAGGATCCGGCCGAACGCCTCCTGGGTGGATATCGGGCGTCCCGCGCGCAGGCCGGACGACTCGGGCACGGCCAGCCGCGGCCAGGCCGCCCGCGGCTCCCGGACCAGGTGCTCCCGCCGAGCCGCCACCCACTGCCCCGCCCGGGTCATCGGGTCGAGCCGGTCCCACTCGGTGGCCAGGGTCAGGCCCAGGCGCTCGCGCATCTCGTCGACCTGGGCCGAGGAGAGCAGCAGGGAGTGGTTGCGCGGGTGGCCGGCCAGGGGCAGGCCCCAGCCCTTGACCGTGTAGGCGAACACCACGCTGGGCCGGTCCTTCTCCCGGTCGCACTCGGCGAAGACCTCCAGCAGCGAGCCGAAGTCGTGCCCGGCCAGATCGGTGACCAGGGCGGCCAGCTCGGCGTCGTCGGCGATCGTGGCGCAGAACCGCCGGACGTCCCCGGGGGCGCCGTCCAGGAACCGGGCCGCCGCCGCGTCCGGCGGCAGCCCGAACAGCGACTGGTAATGCTCGTTGGACATCTCATCGATCCAGGAGCGCAGCGCCGCACCGCCGGGGCGCGCGAACGCGGCCTGCAGCCGGTGCCCGTACTTGGCCTCGACCACGTGCCAGCCGGCCGCGGCGAACTGCTGCTTCCACTGGGCGATCCGGATCCCGGGCACGACCCGGTCCAGCGACTGGCGGTTCACGTCCACGATCCACATCACGTCGCCGAGACCGTCGGTGGCCGGGTCGGCGACCGCCTCCCAGATGTTGCCCTCGTCCAGTTCGGCGTCGCCGATCAGTGCCACGAACCGGCTGCGCGGCCTGGGCCCGAAGTGAGCGTCGACGTAGCGGCGGGTCAGGGCGGCGAACAGCGGCGCGGCGGCGCCGAGGCCCACCGATCCGGTGGAAAAGTCCACCGGATCCGGGTCCTTGGTCCGGCTCGGGTAGGACTGCAGGCCGCCGAACGCCCGCAGCGTCGGCAGGTAGCCGCGGTCGAGGTTGCCGAGCAGGTACTGGATGGCGTGGAAGACCGGGGAGGCGTGCGGCTTCACGCTCACTTTGTCCGGAGCATCCAGGTACGCGAAATAGAGCGCGGTCATGACGGTGACCAGGCTGGCGCTCGACGCCTGGTGGCCGCCTACCTTCACGCCGTCGCTGGTGTCGCGATCGTGGTTGGCGGCGTCGACGATGCGGGTAGCCAGCCACAGCACCCGCTGCTGGATGGTGTCCAGGACGGCCAGGTCGGCGCCGACCCCGGCTGGCCCGGCCATGGTCTCGGCCATTGCTCCCACGCCCCCCTCACGGCTGCCGGCTCGCACCCCCGTGTTCCCCGCATGCTAACCGGACCAGGCCTGTGACCTGCGTCAGGAGGCGTCGGCGGCCAGCCGGGCCCGCTCCTGCGCGGTGAAGGGGACCGGCTTGCGCAGGCCGGCGTCCCAGCGGACCGAGACCACCCGGGCCTGCGCCGCCACCTCGCCCGACGGCGTACGGATCGTCTCGCGAGTGGTCAGGCTGGTGCTCCCGAGGCGTTCCACCTCGATGTGCACGCTCACCCGCCGATCGGGGTAGCGGACCTCGGCTCGCAGGTCGAGCTCGACCCGGACCACCACGTAGATCGGGTCGCTGCCGAGGACCCGCGCGTAGAACGCGTCCCGGCCCTCCTCGAGATAGGTCAGGAATACGGCGTGGTTGACGTGACCCAGGGCGTCCACGTCACGCCACCTGACGTCCACGTGATGCTCGACGCTCGCACTCACGCGCCCACCTCACAGCCAAGAACATTTCGGGCCACGGCGCCACGGCCGTCACGGACGGCCGCCTCCCGGCATGATGCCAGCCCCGGGCCCCGGCACTCGATCCGCTTTACCATCAGGGCGGACGGCAATAAGACGCCGAGACGGCATGACAGCAGGCCAAGAAACGCCATATCACCGGCTCGCCGACCATTGCCGGGGACCTCGATACTTCGCTGGTAACCGGGAATCCGTCATCGGATTCGGTTGACGCGGCGAGCGGCCTGGTCTAGTTGGCAGTTGCCAGATCCTGACGCCCGGATCGAGGCCGAGAACATTGGTCGCTAGACGATCGCGTCGCACGCCGATACAACGCACCGATTAGAGTCACCGGTGATGACCAGCAGGGTGCGCTCAGCAACGGCTGGCCTGGCGTGTTCATGGCATCATGAATGCGCCAGGCCGACGCTGCCGCAGGCTAGTGAGCCGCCTCGTATTGACGCATGATGTCGGCGCTGACCCGGCCTCGCTCGGACACCTTCAATCCGCGCTCCCTGGCCCAGGCCCGCACCGCCCCGCGGTCGACCGATGACCCGCCCTGGCGCCCCGCGCCACGGCGAGCGGCGGCGCGCGGAGCCTTGCGACCAGCCTCGATGAACGGGGCCAGCGCCTTTTCCAGTTTGACACGGTTCCTCTCGGCGAGATCGATTTCGTAGACCACGCCGTCCAAGCCGAACGAGACCGTCTCGGCGTTCTCTGACCCGTCAAGATCGTCGGTGACGATCACCGATACGCTTTTCGACATGACACTGATAATCGGGCTCAAATAAGCGGCTGTCAAATGGGGCGCGCCGCGAAAAGGATGGCGGGGCATGAATCCCGAGGAGAGTACCGTCTGCGGCCGGTTGCGATGGAGCCGAACGGCCGCCTTGCGATCGGGCTGAACGGCCGCCTTGCGACCGGGGCAGAACGGCCGCCATCCGCCTCATGGAAGGCGGCGCTGGCTCGCCGTAAATTAACGCCTGCCGCGGCGCCGGCCCCGAAAATCGCGGTGCGCGGGCACCGGCGGCGGCCGGTCAGCGGAACGCGGGCGCGACTTCCTGCATAAACAGGTCGCAGGTGTCCTTGACGCGGGCCAGCGAGCCGAGCGTGAAGGTCGGGACGATGAGCTCATCGGCCCCGGCATCCCGGTACCGGGCGACGATGTCGGCCACCTCGCCGGGGGTTCCGACGATCCTCGGCTGCCCCGGCTGGGCCGGCCGCTTCCCGGCGAGCCATTCCTTGTCGGTGGACAGGAACAGCAGTGCCTGGGTGGAGACGTGGATCTCGCCCGGGTCGCGGCCGAGGTCCTCGCAGTGCGCCCGCAGCACCGAGACCTTGTGCTGGAGCACCTCCGGCGTGGTCCAGGAGTTCCAGTGATCGGCGTACCGGGCCGCGATCCGCATTGTCCGGCGCTCGCCCCCGCCGCCGACCAGCAGCGGCAGCGGGTCCTGGACCGGGGCAGGCTGGTTCGGCGCATCCACGAGCCGGAAGTACCGGCCCGAGAAGGTGGTCCGGGGCCGGCCCAGCAGGGAGCGCAGGATCTGCGCCGCTTCCTCGAACCGGTCCATCCGCTCGTGCACCGTCCCGAGCGTGATGCCGTACGACGCGTGCTCGTTCACCTGCCAGCCGGCCCCGATCCCGAGCGTGAGCCGCCCATGGCTGATCTGGTCGATCCCCGCGGCGATCTTGGCCAGCACCGCCGGGTGCCGGTAGGTCACGCTGGTGACGAGGGGGGCGAGCCGCAGCCGCGGTACCGACGCCGCGAGGGCGGCGATGACCGACCAGCATTCCAGGATGTTCCCGTCGAGCGGCTCGGGGCCGGGGCCGTTCGGCATGAAGTGGTCGGCGAAGTAGAGCCCGTCCCAGCCGGTCTCCTGGCAGTGCGCCGCGATCTGAAGGATCTCATCCCACGAGTGAGCCGGCGATGGCCAGATGCTGAACCGCATGCCGGAATCCTAGACGCCGGCCGTCGCCGTCCCGTCGGGCCCTCGGTGTCCGCACGCGAGTCCGGGTCAGCGGCGGCGCCACCATGGCCTGCGGGCGGGCCGTCCGTCTGCGGGCCCGGGGCCGCCCTGCGGCGGTGACGACGCCGGC
>JASIJN010000290.1 GCA_030050125.1 Streptosporangiaceae bacterium
CGTGGCCAGGCTGGCGCCCGTGGCCGGGCTCACCCCGGTGGTGTGCGTTCCTTCTGTTCCTCTGGCCACCGCCGAGGCGCGGCTGGTGCTGCCGCTCGCGGTGCCGCACGCCGACGCGGCGGCCAACGCGGCGCGCTCGGCGCTGCTGGTCGCCGCGCTGACCTGTGACCCCGGCCTGCTGATGACCGGCACCGAGGATTTCCTGCACCAGCCGTACCGGACCGCGGTGATGCCGGCCACGGCCGACATGGTCGGCAGGCTGCGCGCGGCCGGGATCCCGGCCGTCGTGTCCGGCGCCGGGCCCACGGTGCTCGCGCTCACCGTGGCCGGGGCACATCCGGGCCCGGAGGCGGTACGCGCGATCGCGGGCCAGGCGGGCCCCGGGTGGCAGGTCCAGGTGCTGGACGTGGACCGCACCGGGGCCACGGTCGCGGCCGCCTAGTCGTCGCTTACCCCCCGGGGAGCGCGTTGGCCAGGTCCTCGATCACCTCGTCCGCCTCGTTGATGTAGCCGAGGGCGAGCCTGATCGTGCTGCGGTCGACCCCGATGCTCTCCAGCCCGGCGTCGTCGTACTCGAAGTAGGTGAAGAACGTGCTCTGCTCGACCAGGGTGTACGGGGCGCCGAAGTTCGACGCCATGTAGGGCACCTTGAGCCGGTCCACCACGTCGGCCGTGGCGCCCTCGCTCAGGCCGAGCTCGAAGGTGATCACGCCGCCGTGCCCGGCGAGGTAGGTCTGGCCCAGCTTGAAGTGCGGGTGGCTCTCCAGGCCGGTGTAGTAGATCCGGCGCACGGCCGGATGGGCCTCCAGGTACCTGGCCACGGTCATGCCCAGGGCGTTGACGCGCTCCATTCTCAGCGGCAGCGTGTACAGGCTGCGCCGGAGCAGGAAGGCGGCGTTCCCGTCGGCGACCGGCCCGGTGGTGTCGCGGTACCAGCGGATCTGCTCGATCAGGTCCCGGCGGCCGGAGAGGACCCCGGACACGATGTCCCCGTGGCCGCCCATGTACTTGGTCGCGCTGAACAGGGCCAGGTCCACCCCCCATTGCAGGGCGTAGAAGTTCGGCGGCGGCGAGAACGAGCTGTCCAGCGTGATGATCACGTCCGGGCCGACGATCTCGCGGACCTCGGCCACGTCGATCAGGTACATGTGCGGGGAGGACGGCATCTCGAGGTGCACCAGCCGCAGCCGGCCCGCGAGGGCCCGGATGCCGTCGAGGAACGCCGTGGGATCGCGGATCGAGATCTCGTGCACGGTCACCCCGAACTTCGGCAGGATCACGTGGAACACGTTCCTGACCTGGCGGTACGACTCGGCGGGCAGGACCACCTCGTCACCCGCCTTCAGCAGGGTCACGAAGGTCGTGAAGTGGGCCGCCATGCCCGACGCGAACAGCAGCGAGCTTTCGGCGCCGGTGAGCTCGCTGACCCGGCGCTCGACCTCTAACCAGGTCGGGTTGCTGTAACGCCCGTACCGGCCGGCCGGGGTGGTCAGGTCGTGCAGCCCGGCCTTCACGTGGTCCGCGTCGTCGAAGTAGTACGAGGCGCTCTGGTAGGTAGGGGCCTCGATGCTGTTGATGTAGACGTCGTGGCTGCGCTTCTTGGTCATCTGCACTCCGGTCGGTCAGCATTGAATGCCGGGGCCCCGGTGCCGCCTTCTGCGGCGATTACAGGCACCAGGGACGCCGGCTTTCCCGGCTATTGTTGGGTTACTCATAATGTCGGCCGGCCGGGCGCCAGAGTATGCGCCAGCCATTGCTGAGTGCCATCCGGTACTCCCCGCATTTTTATCAGTACGCTGAGTCCTTGTCGCGGGAACGGCCGGGAGCATCTTAACCCGACGTGGCCCGGCGGAACTAGTCGTCTTCCGGTCCTCTTGACCTCATTTCGCGGTGTCACTGCTGAGAAAATACCGATCTTCAGTTAATTACCGGGGCTCCTGTTAATTCATGTGACGGAGGGCGGACGCCGCTGACCCTGGCGGGCCGGCCTTTGATCGGCTAGGTTCCCAGTCTGTGCGGTCCGATTTCCTGGTGGTCGGTGGCGGCATCGCCGGGGCCAGCGCGGGCTACTTCCTCTCCGCGTCGGGTACCGTCACCCTCCTTGAACGCGAGAAGGTCCCCGGCTACCACTCGACCAGCCGGTCGGCGGCCCTTTTCTCGGAGTACTACGGCAACGGCGTGGTACGCGCGCTCACCGCGGCCAGCCGGCCCTTCTACCTGTCGCCGCCGCCGGGTTTCACCACGCCCCTGGTCACCGGGCGCGGCGTGCTGGCCCTGTGCCCGCGAGGCGCGGACGAGAAGTTCGACGAGGTACTGGCCGCGGGGCTGACCGCCCCGACTCCGGTCCGCGAACTGGACGCCTGCGAGGCGCGGCGGCACTGCCCGGTGCTGCGGCCCGGGTGGTTCAGCCGGGCCATGCTCAAGCCCGCCGCGATGGACATCGACGTTGACGCGGTGCACCAGGGGTTCCTGCGGGGGATCCGGGCCGGCGGCGGTCGCGTGGTGTATCCGGCCAGGCTGCTGGCCCTCGGCCGGCGCGGCGCCCGCTGGCACGCGGTCACCGACGTCGGGGAATTCACGGCCGCTGCCGTGGTCAACGCGGGCGGGGCGTGGGCCGACGAGGTGGCGGAGCTGGCCGGAGTGCGCCCGGTCGGGCTGACCCCGCTGCGCCGCACGGCGTTCACGGTCGCCCCGCCGGCCGGCGCCGAGGTGACCGCCTGGCCCATGGTCGCCGACGTGACGGAGACGTTCTACTTCAAGCCGGAGTCGGGCCGCCTGCTCATCTCGCCGTCCGACGCGACACCGGTGCCGCCGGGCGACGCCCGGCCGGACGATATCGATGTCGCGGCGGCCATCGACCGGGTGCACGCCGCCACGACGCTGGTGATCCGGCACGTCCAGCGGACCTGGGCGGGCCTGCGCACCGCGGCGGCGGACGACACGCCGGTCATCGGCGAGGCGGCCGGCGCCCCCGGCTTCTGCTGGCTGGCCGGCCTGAGCGGCTACGGCATCCAGTCCGCGCCCGCGGCCGGCCAGCTCGTCGCCGCGCTGCTGACCGGGCGGGCGCCGGAGCCCGCCGCCGCGCCGGGTTTTGATCTCTCCGCGCTAAGCCCGGAACGCCTGCTTTAACGCTGCGGTCACAGAACGGTTACCAGGGCATGATAAGAGACAGGGCGGGTGAAAAGGCCTTGTTCGAGGGATTTTCGAGGGATGCCGGTTATGGGTCCGCGAAAGACAAGTCTTGCCCGGCGTGCGCGGGCCGGCTTAGACTCCGGGTCAGCAACGAAGCTGACATATGAACATATAGGACGGTGCATGAGCGGCCAGACGCCTCCATCAATTGACGCGGAGGGGGAAACCGCGATATTGCCGGTCCCCGGCGCGTTACCTTTACGTGATAGCACCGAGTCGTCACGTGACGGCGAGGCGCTGAGCTTCGCCGGGCGGGCGGTGGATTACGGCGCGTTCCGCCCGGTCCCCGCACTGTTCGAGGACATGGCGCGGCTGCACCCCGGGCGGGTGGCCGTCTGCCATGGCGGGCGCACCCTCAGCTACGCCGAGCTGGACCAGCTCGCCAACGGCATCGCGGCCGCGGCGGCCGGCCGGGGCGTGGCCAAGGGCGACCGGGTGGCGTCCCTGCTCGTCAACAGCCTGGAGATGCCGGCCGTCTACCTGGCCATGATGAAGCTCGGCGCGGTCTTCGTCCCGCTGGACCCGGCCTGGCCGGGCGAGCGGCTCGAGACCACGCTGCGCGTCCTGTCGCCGCGGCTGGTCATGTGCGCCGATCCCGGCGACGTGCCGGCCGGGTTCCGCGGGTCCGGCATGCCGGTCGCGGCCGGAGCCATCTCACCGTCGCCGGTCTCGCCCGGGGTCGCGCTGGCCCCGGACGATCTGTGCTACGGGTTCTTCACCTCGGGTACGACCGGGGTACCCAAGTGCGCGCTGAACCGGCACCGCGGGCTGGCCAACCGGCTGCGGTTCATGACCCGCTGGTTCGGTGCCACCGGCGACGACGTGGTGCTGCAGAACAGCAAGCACACCTTTGATTCCTCGCTGTGGCAGCTGCTGTGGCCGCTCATCACCGGCGGCCGGACCGTGCTGCCCGCGGCCGGGGAG
The DNA here is from genome assembly GCA_030050125.1 of Streptosporangiaceae bacterium. Next base: position 4,117 of record JASIJN010000290.1, read on the forward strand.
TTCCTGAACCTGCAGCTCACCATCGACACCATCGCCGAGCACCAGGTCACGACCACGGACTTCGTGTCCAGCATCTTCAACGCGCTCGTCGCCATGGTGGACGGGAACGAGTCGGCCCAGCGCAAGCTGGCCTCGCTGCGCTACCTGATCGTCGGCAGCGAGGAGATCAACGCCCGGGCGGTGCAGCAGATGCGGGAGATGCTGCCCGGGCTGGCGATCACTAACGGCTACGGCCCGACGGAAACCTCCATCGGCATGGTGTTCCATCTGGTCAGCGACGCCGACGGCGACGCGATCCCGATCGGGCGGCCCATCGACAACTGCTACGTGGCGGTGCTCGGCGCGGACCGGGCCCCGCTGCCCCGGGGGGAGGTCGGCGAGATCGCCATCGGCGGTGCGTGCGTCGGGGCCGGGTATCACGCCAACCCGGCCGCGACCGCGAAGTCGTTCATCGCCAACCGGTTCCCCGGCCGGATACCGGGCGACCACCTCTATCTCAGCGGCGATTTCGGCTACCTCGACGAGCAGGACCGGCTGTTCTTCTCCGGCCGCATGGACTTCCAGGTCAAGATCGGCGGTGTCCGGATCGAGCTGGGCGAGATCGAGTCGGCCGCGCAGCAGGGTCCCGGCGTCTACCAGGCCAAGGCCCTGGTCGCCGAGCGGGACGGGAACAAGTCGGTGGCGCTGTTCGCGGCCGGGAGCGACCGGCTGACCGCCGAGGGGCTCCGGGATCACCTGCACCGGACCCTGCCCCGCACCAGCGTGCCGCGGCAGGTCATCGTGCTGCCCACGATGCCGCTCACCGAGGGCGGCAAGGTGGACTGGCGCGAGCTCCAGGCCATGCTGGAGAGCAGGCTGGAGGACGACGCCGCGCGCCTGGCCGCGGAGGCGCAGCCGCAGTCCTGGGCCGGGCTGGCCCTGCGGGCGTTCCGGGTCGCGCTCGGCCAGCCCGAGCTGGCCGGCGACATGGACTTCATGGAGTCCGGGGGCGACTCGCTCCGGGCCCTCGTGGCCGTGCGCATGCTCAGCGACGAGGGCGGCGTCCCCGACCTGACGATGCTCGACCTGGTGGAGCACCCCACGGCCGACGCGCTGGCCGAGCTGATCGCCACCAGGCAGCCGAGCGCCGCGGCCGCCGAGGCCGAAGCCGAGCAGATGTCCCGCGATGCCGTCCTCGGCGAGCACGTCGTGATCCGGACCGCGCAGCGGGGCGGCGAGCTGCGGACGGTGCTGGTCACCGGGGCCACCGGCTTCGTGGGCAGCCGCCTGGTGCACGACCTGCTGGCCGGCACGGACCTGCGGGTGCGGTGCCTGGCCCGGGCGCAGAGCGACAGCGAGGCGGCCGAGCGGGTGGCCGACGCCCTGCACGAGCGCGGCCTGTGGGAGCCGGGCTTCGCCGGCCGGCTGGAGGGCTACGCGGGTGACCTCGGCGAGCCCGGCCTCGGACTCGAGGACGTGGCCTGGGAGCACCTGGCCCGGACCTGCGACCTGGTGCTGCACAACGGTGCCCTGGTCAACCTGGTGTTCAGCTACGCCGCGCACCGTCCGGCCAACGTGCTGGGCACCGCCGAGCTGCTGCGGCTGGCCATGGCGGCCCGGCCGGTACCGGTGCACTACGTGTCCACGCTGTCCGCGGTGCAGGCCCAGGCGATGCGGCGGGCCACCCGGCTGCCGGAGGGCGAGCCGTCGGCCGCCGCGCCGCCCGCCCGCGGCTACAGCCGGTCCAAGTGGGTGGCCGAACGCTACCTGGCGCAGGCCCGCCGCCAGGGCGCCTGCGTCACCGTGCTGCGGCTCGGCGAGGTGATGCCCGGCGGGGACCGGGTGCACCCGAACACCCGGGCCCTGACCCACCTGCTGCTGTCAGGCATCCACCAGGTGGGCGTCGCTCCGGACGCGGCGATCCGGTCCGACTACACCCCGGTCGATTACGCCACGGCCCGGATCGTGGCCTCGGTGCTCGACGGGGACGCCTGGGGCCGGGTGCTGCACGTATTCCACCCGCAGAGCGTCGACTTCGCCGCGGCCCTGACCGACGCCGGGGCCCCGGTCAGCCGCGCCAGCTGCGCCGGCTTCCTCGGCCGGCTGCGGGAGGCGGCCGGGCAGACCGGCGACCGCGAGCTCGCGGCGCTCGCCGCGCTGCTCCCCGCACCCGACAGCCTGGACGAGGCCGCGCTGCGGCGGGAACTGGCCGCGCTGCTCACCGACAACGCGACCCTGTACCGCAAGGATGAATGCCGGCGGCTGGAGGAGCGCTGGCAGCTCGCCGACGACGACCTGAGCGGGCCGATCGTCGCCTACCGCGACTACCTGGCCGCGCCACCCGCGGCACACCACCTGGCAGGAAGGCTGTGACATGCGCTACCGCACGCTGGGAAGGCTCGGCTGGGAGATCAGCGAGGTCGGCTACGGCATGTGGGGGATCGCCGGCGGCCCTGGCGGCTTCACCGGGGCCGATTACGACACCGCCCCCGACTGCCTCGACCTGGCTGTCGAGCTCGGCTGCAACTTCTTCGACACCGCCCAGTGCTACGGGCGCGGCATCAGCGAGCAGATGCTGGGCGCGCTGCTGGCCCGCCACTCCGGCCGCAAGCTGTACGTGGCCACGAAGCTCCCGCCCAAAAACATGGAGTGGCCCCCCGGGCGCGACGACACCCTGGACGACGTGTTCCCGCCCGAATACCTGCGCGAGTCCACGTACCAGAGCCTGGAGAACCTCGGCATCGGCCACATCGACCTGCTGCAGCTGCACGTATGGGAAGACAGGTGGGCCAAGGACGAGCGCTGGCAGGAGGCTCTCGGCCAGCTCAAGCGCGAGGGCGTGATCAGCGCGGTGGGCATCAGCGTCAACCGCTGGGAGCCCGCCAACTGCCTGGCCGCGCTCGACACCGGCCTGGTCGACGTCATCCAGGTGATCTACAACATCTTCGATCAGGCTCCCGAGGACGAGCTGTTCCCGCGCGCCGAGCGGGACCACGTCGGCGTGATCGCCCGGGTGCCATTCGACGAGGGAACGCTGGCGGGCGCCATCACGGCCAGCAGCCAATGGCCGGACGGGGACTGGCGCAACACCTATTTCGGCCCGGAGAACCTGGGACCGAGCGTCGAGCACCTGGCCCGGCTCACCGCGGACGTCGGGGACCGGATGCCGCTGCCCGAGCTGGCCCTGCGGTTCATCCTGTCGAATCCGGCGGTAAGCACCGTCATCCCGGGCATGCGCACGCCCGGGCACGTGCACACGAATCTCGGCGTGAGCGACGGCCGGGCCCTGGACGCCAGCCTGCTCGGCGACCTGCGGCGGCACCGGTGGGACCGCGTGCCCGCCTGGTGGTCGGGGTGAAGCCGGTCATCGTCCTGTGGGCGCATTCGCGCTCGGCGTCCACGGCCTTCGTGCGAATGATGATCGAGCGCGGCGACGTGGCCGTGCTCCACGAGCCGTTCCTCGCCCTGACCCAGGAGGGTGCGGTGACGGTGCCGACGACGGACGGCGGCAGCGCCGTGGCCAGGTCGGGCCAGGAGTTCGTCGATCGCCTGGCCGACCTCGGCCGGGTCCGCCCGGTCTTCGTCAAGGAGGTCCTCGACTACCGGTACGAGTACGCCTTCGGCCACCCGGGCGACCTGGCCTGGATGACGCACACGTTCATGGTCCGCGACCCGCGGCAGGCGATCAGCTCGCACTACGCCATGAAACCGACCGTGACCTGCCCGGAGATCGGATACGAGTGGCTGTGGGAGCTGTTCCAGCTCCTGTGGTCGGCCACCGGGCGGCCGCCGCTGGTGATCCGCTCGGAAGATCTGCTGCGCGACCCGGCCGCCGCGGTCCGCGACTACTGCCAGGCGGTGCGGCTGCCGTTCCTGCCGCAGGCCCTGCACTGGGCCCCCAGTGACCGGCCCGAGTGGCAGCGGCACCGGGCCTGGCACATCGACGCGATCCGCAGTTCCGGCTTCACCGCCGCCGAGAACGACTACGCGGTCACCGTCGACAACGACCCCGTGCTCAAGTCGTTCTACGACCACCACTACCCCTTCTACCGGCGCATCGTCGAGCACGCGCGCTGATCTGGAGCAGGCATGGCCATCGCTACCTTGCCCGGAATCCCCGCCGAGGCGACCGTCTCACCCGGAACCGCGTTCGCCGCGGCGTTCGCCACCCACGGCGAACGGACCCAGGTGACCTACGACTACACCGTCACCGACGCGCACAAGCCCGACCGGCCCAAGCCGCGGCTCACCGTTCGCGGCCTGCTCAAGCGGCGCCCGGTCGAGACCGATGTCCTGTCGTACTGGTGCGAGAGCGGCTCCAGCCCGGAGCAGGCCGCCGCGGTCACCGAGCACGAGCTGCGCCGGGAGGCGACGTTCCGGTCCGGGGTGGCGCAGGCGCGGGTGTACCCGGTGCAGGCATGGGTACAAATTCCTGACGAGCTGACCGGGGACCTGGACGGACTGGCCGAGTACATCGATCACCGGCTGCTGGTCAGGATCGCCACCGCCGAGAACCAGGCGCTGACGATCGGACCGCACGGGCTGCTGCACCACCCGGGCATAGCCCGCCTGCCCTACCATGGCGACTTCGTCGACGGGATCCTGGCTGCCCTCGACGAGATCGAGCAGGTCGGGTCCACCGCGCACGCGATGATCGTCAACCCGGCCGACTTCTACCGGCGGCTCGCCGGCCGCGGCAGCCTGCTCGCCGACCTCGCCGCGAACGGAACGCTGATCAGCCGGACCCGGATGATCCCTCCCGGCCAGGCTCTGGCCGGGGACTTCGCCGAGGGTGTGCGGCTGCTCGACGCGGGCCGGTCGGTGATCCGGGTGGCCGAGCCGCCGCCCGGCACGTTCGCCGGCCCCGGCCTGGCGGTGTGTGGTGAGGTATACGAGGGCCTCGCCGTCCACCTCCCGACCAACCTGTTCCTCGCCGTCCCGGCGGCGGCGCCAGCGACCTAACCGACAGCTCACACGACCAGGGAGCACGCGATGCGGCCATCCGGCCGGGCACTCAGCCTGTACGGCCCGTTCCTGCCGATGTTCGGCGGCATCTTCTTCTGCCTGCTCGGGGTCGGCGCGTCGCTGGCCACCGTGCCGTTCTTCGTCCTGCGCGACCTGCACGGCGGCAACGTCGAGGTGGGCGTGGCGGTCGCCGCGCTCTCCGTGGCGGCCGTCGTCGGCCGGCCGGTGGCCGGGCGGCTGGGGGACCGGCATGGCTACAAGCTCGTGATGCTGTGCGGGACGGTCATCTGCACCGCGGCCGGGCTCGGCTACTTCGCCTCGGCGAACATCGGCATCCTGCTCGTGATCCGGGTGGTGAACGGGCTGGGAGAGGGCACGGTGTACACCGGCGGGGCGGCCTGGCTGGTCCTGCTGTGCCCGCCGGAACGACGCGGCCGGGTCGTCGGCCTGTTCGGCATCTTCATGTGGGCCGGCATCACCGTGGGCACGCTGGTCGGCACGGTGGCCATGCGGGTGGGCGGCTTCCACGCCGTGTGGGGCCTGTGCACGGCGGTGGGGCTGGCGGGGTTCGTGTCCGTCTCGCTCAAGAAGGCGCCGCCGCGGCCGGAGACCGCGGGGGGCGGCCGGAGCGCGATCCTGCCCATGGCCTCGGTGATCCCAGGCATCGCGGTGTCGCTGGCCGCGCTCGGCTACGCCGCCCTGGCCGCCTTCGTCTCCCTGCACATGCTGGCCCGCGGGGTGTCCAACGGGATCGCCGCCTTCGACGCGTTCGGCTTCACCTACATCGGCGTCCGGCTGTTCATCGGCAACGTCCCGGACCGGCTCGGCCCGCGGGCGGTGGCGTTCTGGTCGGCGATCGTCGAGGCCGTCGGCCTGGTGATCGTCGGGCTGGCGACGAACCTGGTGACCGTGATCATCGGCGGGTTCGTCATCGGGGCCGGCCTGTCGCTGCTGTTCCCGTCCCTCGCGCTGATCGTCATCAACCGCAGCCCCGAGTCGCAGCGGGGCGCGGCGCTCGGCGCGTTCACCTCGTTCTGGGACGTCGGCATCGCCGTCGGCGCGCCCGCCTCCGGCCTGATCGCCAGCCTCAGCAACTACACCGACATCTACTACGTGATGGCGATCTGCGCGGTCGCGTCGGCCGTGATGGCCCAGCCGGAATGGCTCCGGCGCCGCCGCCCGGCCGCGCAGTCAGCGGCGGATGCCCTGCCGGAGACCGAAAGCGTCGTGCGCTCCGCGGAATCGGGCGGGGGAGGACCGGCGCGGTAGCGCCCGAGCGTGACCGGCACGAGCGATGCGTGTCGTGACCGACGGCCGGTACCGAGTCGCGCTCACGCTCCCTGTCCTTGTGCGAGCATGACCGGGATGACCGATCCGGCGTACACCACTTCCACGGCGCTGCTCGAGGCCATGCGCGAGGCGGGCATCCGGTACGCGTTCGCGAACCTGGGCAGCGACCACACCGGCTTCATGGAGGCCTACGCCCGGGCCCAGGGCTCGGGATCGCCCGACTCGCTGCCCGAGCTGATCCTCTGCCCGCACGAGAGCCTGGCGCTGACCGCCGCCCACGGGTACGCGCTGGTGACCGGCGAGCCGCAGGCGGTCATCGTGCACGTGGACTGCGGCACGCTGAACCTGGGCGGGGCGATACAGAACGCCGCCAGGGGCCGGGTGCCGGTGCTGATCTTCGCCGGGCTCTCGCCGGCCACCCAGGACGGCGAGCTCCCCGGCACCCGCAGCGAGCACATCCACTGGCTGCAGGACAGCGCGGCCCAGCGCGGGATCCTGCGCGGCTACACCAAGTACGACCACGAGATCCGCACCGGCCGCAACGTGAAGCAGCTGGTCAGCCGGGCCGTGCAGATCGCCAGGAGCGAGCCGGCCGGCCCGGTGTACCTGGTCGCCGCGCGCGAGGTGCTCGAGGAGCCGCAGCCGCCGCAGCCGCCCCAGGGCGACTGGTGGGGCCCGGTCGCGCCGGCCGCGCTGACCGCCGATGTCGCCGACGAGATCGCGGCGGCGCTCGAGGGCGCCCGCGCCCCGCTGATCGTCACCTCCTACCTGGGCCGGGACCCGGCCGCGGTGCCCGATCTGGTCGCCCTGTGCGAGCTGGCCGGCGTGGCCGTGATCGAGTCGTCGCCGATGCACCTCAACTTCCCCGATAGCCACCCGCTGCACCTCGGTTACCAGTGGAACATCCCGGTGCAGAACCCGCTGCTGGCCGAGGCCGACGTGATCCTGGTGCTGGGCTGCGACGTGCCCTGGATCCCCGGCCACAACCGCCCCGACCCCTCCGCCGCGATCTACGTCGTGGACATCGACCCGCTGAAGATGCAGATGCAGCTATGGCACGTGCCGGCCAGCCGGTACGCC
>JASIJN010000291.1 GCA_030050125.1 Streptosporangiaceae bacterium
CGCCTCACCCCGCCAGACCTGCAAGGCCGCGTCTACGCCGCCGCCGAAACCCTGATCACCACCCCCCAGACCATCTCCATCGCCCTGGGGGCCGCCCTCATCACCCTCACCGGCTACCAGACCCTGCTCACCGCCATGGCCGCCACCATCGCCCTCGCCGCCGCCTACCTCCTCACCCGCCCTGAGCAGCGGCACCCGGCACGCCAGCCCGAAGTACCTCAACACGACCGGTCGGCTCAGCTCTCCTGAGGGGGCGAACGAAGAGCCTCGAGCATGAGCCTCAGCTCGGCCTGGACGGCCGCGTCGGCCAGCTGAACCCGATGGCTGAACGACCGCAGCCGGGTCAGCGAGGACGATCGTGCCTGCTCGGCGGTCAGCCTGGCCAGGGCCTGGCCGGCCCGGACCAGCGTCCTGGCTATCGGGGCGATGGCGGGCGGGAACTCGATGCCCGCCAGGCCGGTGTCGAACGCCCTCTCCGACGCCGCCTCCGCCGTGAGGGCCGCCTCGGCCGCGGCGAGATCGCCCCCCTCGCTGGCGGTAAAGGCGGCCGTGTCCGCATCCACTTGCTGGCTGGCCGGAGTCAGGATCGCCAGGTACTGCCTGATCAGCATCTGCTGCGTCGTGCATTGCAGGCCCGACGGCGACAGGCCGGGCTCACACCCGGCGGCGGCGAGCGCGGCTTCATGACGCTGGCCGGTACCGGTGGCGTAGACGAGCCCGGCGATCACCAAGATGGCGGCCAGGGCCGAGCTGACCATCAGCATGAACGCGCCGGCTGCCGCCCGGTCCTGGTCACCTCGGGCACGAGTCTCGCTCATCACATCCCTCTCCTGACCCGTTCCCGCTGGCTGGTAAGAGGCGCCCTATTCGGCGCTCGGACGCTCCACGAAGGAGTCGATCCCCTTGAAGATCTCCTCGTTGACGATGAAGACGAAGCCGAAAACAAACAGCGCGAAAATCGGCGCGACGGTGACCCATACCAGCCAGTTCCTGCCTTCCTTCTGGCGGGCGGCGATCCAGCGCTTCACCGGCGGCAGCCGGAGCAGCAGCAGGAAGAGGCTGCACGCCGAGTACTGATAGAAGCGCTGGTGGAAGATGGGGTCACCGTCGCCGGCGAAGCCGGATCCATTGGAGCCGCTTTCGAACCCGAATCCCTCCAGCAGCATCAGGTGGCAGGCGAGCAGCCCCCAGATCACGTAGATGAGCCGGTGCAGCGGCTTCCAGTACCGGCCGAGCTTGCGCTGCGCCCACGGGTTGCCTGTCAGCAGGAGCGGGATGACCAGCATCACCATCAGGAACCCCGCGAGCGAGAAGGTGTGGCCGGCCAGCCGTCCGAACACGCCTCCGGCGAAGTCATCGGTGATGCCAGCGGCGGTCGCGTCGCCGATGGCGGTGCACGCCATCATGATCCCGTACCAGCGCCGCAGCGGGACGAACCAGCGCTGACCGGTGAGCGTGACCATGGGGGTGACGAGCAGGCACAGGAACAGGCACAGCTCGGCCCCGGTGCCCAGCGTGTCGTCGACCGACACCGAGAAGGTGTTGCTGTTCAGCGTGAGGAGCGCGGGCAGCATGAAGAACAACGGGACCAGCGCGGGGGCGCCCAGCAGGACGAGTGCGACCGCCTTCCGCTTGATGCGCGAGCCGCCGAACTTGAAATCCACCTCCATCCACTCGTCCACACGGCTCCTGGCCGGCCGCTGCTGCGCCAGGCGGGCATCCGCTGGCTCGCCATCCCCGGCCGGTTTTTCGCCCGACCATCTACCGACGGTGCTGGTGGCCACCTCGACGTCCTTTCGTCCTGCCCCGTGCCATTAGCCGTTGTCCCCGTGGCCGTGCTGTGTGCGGCTCGGCCGTGCCTTGACGTGGCTGGGCGTCGGTTTCGGCGCATCCGGCTGGCCGGGGCCCTGGTCCTCCTGAAGGCCGCCCGGGCCCGTCTCACCGGTCCCGGCCGACCGGAAGACGAAGAAGGCGAATCCGTGCAGCGCGAGTTCCGTCGTTCCGGCGGTGATGGCGAAAAGCAACAGGGCCGCCGCGGCCGCGGCCGCCACGCGGACGGCCACCAGTTGGCGAGGCGGGCCCTGCGGCCCGCGCGCCGTCCTGGTTCCCGGCTGGCCGGCCGGCCTCGCGGCCTCCTGGGTGGCAACGCCGCCGTCGACCGTGTGCGACTCCCCCGGTCCGGCCGAGAGCTTCATGACCGCGGCCCGCAACTGCGCGGCTTCGCGTTCCGTGGCCTGGCGTATCGCGGCCGCCTGCGCGGACGCCTGCTGCCAGATCATCTCGGTGTCGCGCTCGGCGGCTTCCCGTATCTTGGCTGCCTGCGCGGACGCGCGCCGTCTCAGTCTCGCGGCCTGGGCGCCGGCATCCAGCACCATCCGCTGGGCGATCCAGACGGCATCCTCAGCGTCTTGCGGCGCTGATGTGCCGGGGCGCGTGGCGTTACGCTCGGCCAGCGGCATGCCGGGCCTCCTGTGCTTAGCGATCACCAAGCGGACGTGGCGCTGAGCCGCCTGACGGCTTCGGGCGGTAAGTCCGGCGGCCAACTGCCCGCGGCGAGGCACGGCAAACATCTCCGGAGAGATCGACGCTGCTCGCGCTGGCCCGCGCCCTGCGGCCAGTGCCGCGGCAAGTGACGTCCGCCGTGATCGCCGACCGCGCGGCGTCAGCGTCGTGAGCGGCGGCGCCCCGCGCTGATCTCCCCCGGCCGACCCGCACGCCGGCAGTCGTTAACAGGGCTTGCCATGGTGCAGCATGGTCTATCAGCACGGCCTTTTCGCGCCCGTCGCGGCGATTGGCGGCCCGGCCGGGCAACGCCAGACGGCCTCCACCCGACGCCGGGCCGACGGCCGGGATGAATGCGAATCCGGTGCACATCTAGCTACAGCAACGCCGCACCCATCCCCGGGCAGCACCGGGCACCGCGGCCCGGCGGCAGGCTAATGCCCGGGTGTGTGACGGAACGTAACCGCTACCATCACAGACCGCATTAGCCACGGTTGGCCGCCGCGTGCGTTTCCTGGAACAGGTCGCCCGCGCGGCGCTGGCGCAGGCGCCCGCGCCGCCGCAGGTCCTGATCTTGCGCGGGCACCTCCCCGGCGGCGTTGATCTTCGCCGCCTGGGCCTGCGCCTGTGCCGTGGTTATCGTCTGGTACGCCTCGGCGTCGGCGGCGAGCCTGGCCTGGTCGCGCTCGGCTTCTGCGAGGACGCGTCGTCGGTAGGCCTCGGCGTCGGCTGCCTGCCGGACCTCGGTTTCCAGCCGGAGAGCGGTGAGGTCGGCTTGCCGCTGAGCGAGCACCATCTGCTGTTCGGTCACCTCCTGGGCCGCGCGCGCCTCGGCAAGCGGTCCCGCCTGCGCGGCCTCGGCCTTGACCCGCTCTGCTTCCGCGAGGTACCCGGCGCGCTTGAGTTCCAGGTCACGCTCGTAGGCGGCCTTCAACTCAGCCACCTCCCGCTCGCGCTCGCAGGCCTCGAGGTCGGCGTTGGCCTGGGCGATGCGAGCCTGACTCGCCACGGCGGCGGCATGCGGGGCGGCCAGATTCGCGATGTAGCCAGATGTGTCCTCGATCTGCTGGATCTCCACGGCATCGAGAAACAAGCCCAGCTTTCGCATCTCAGCGCGGCTGCGCTTCCCGAGTTCCTCCGTCACCCGGGCGCGCTCGGCGATGACCTGCTCGGCGGTCATCCCGCCGACAACTGCCCGCAAATGCGCGGCGAACATGCCGCCGGCGACTTCCTCCATCCGGTCTGGCCCGGACAGGAAGCGGCATGCCGCGCTGGCGATCGAGGCGTGGTCATCCCCCACCTTGAACACGGCGACGGCCCGGACGATGATACGTACGCCCTGGCCGGTGATGCACTCTTCGGCGATCTCTGCCTCCCGGGAGGCCAGGGACAAGACCCGGGCCTTGTGCTTGAGAGGCCACACGAAGCAGCCATGCCCGGTGACAATGCGGAACTCTGTGTCCTGATCGCGGCGCCTCGAGCCAGAGACCAGCAGAGCCTCGTCAGGGGCTGGAACGTACCAGAGCAACATGAAGGACTCCTGCGGTCCGTCAACCACGGAAACAGGCGATACCGGCGCCCACAGCGCCGTGGCCGAGCCCGTTTCCACCCAGGCGGTTAGCTACCGGTAACCGGGACCTTGAAACCTGTGCGTTCCGGCGCCGCCCGGGTAGCCGGGACGCCTCGTACACGTTCCGCCCTGATGCGTAGACTCACAGTTACCGCACGCCGGATTCCCGCCTGCGGCGCGGTTGAAGTTGATTGCGCTCTATCCGGCATCTCTATATAATTCAGATAAGCCATTGGTTGAGGCGCGGCGCGAGCTGCACTCCAAAATGACAA
>JASIJN010000292.1 GCA_030050125.1 Streptosporangiaceae bacterium
CTGCGCTTGACAACATCCGGATATCCGTGTACTCATACGGATGAGCGGAGGCAATCTGGGAAGGGACGACGCATCGTGGTGCCGCGCAGCCATGAACACCCGGTCGACGCCGAACGGGTGGCCGTCGCCCGAGCCGGCGTGCTGTCGGAGGCCGAGGCGGGACGGCTGGCGGGCCTGCTGGGGATGCTGGCCGACCCAGTCAGGTCAAGGATTCTGTTCGCCCTGGTCACGGCCGATGAGCTGTGTGTCGGGGACCTCGCGCTCGCGCTCGACGTCACCGAGGATCAGGTGTCCTACGCGCTGAAGATGCTGCGCCTGGCGGGGTTGGTCAGCTTTCGCCGGGATGGCCGCATGGTCCGCTACCGGCTGAGCGACGGCTTTCCGCACGCCCTGCTCGAGCACTGCCTGCGCCAGCTGCTGACCATCGCCGCCCCAGCACAAGACGACCGGCGACAAGGCGCCCAGCCCGACCCGACACAAGACGACCAGCCCGCCCGGGCACGAGGCCACGGGCCCGACAGGACACAAGACGACCAGCCCGACTCCTCCCCGGAGGCCGACCGTGCGGGTGCTTGACGCGCTCGGCCACGCGCTGCAGGTGACCGGGTCGATGACCTGGCAGATCACCTGGTCGCTCATCCTGGGCTTCACCTTGTCGGCGATAGTCCAGGCGGTGGTCCGGCGGGAGGCGATCACCCGGCGGCTCGGCAATGACCGGCCTGCCGCCCTGGCCCTGGCCACCGGCCTGGGTGCCGCCTCGTCGTCCTGCTCCTACGCGGCGGTAGCGCTGGCCAGGTCGTTGTTCCGGAAAGGCGCCAGCTTCACGGCCGCGATGGTCTTCGAGATCGCCAGCACCAACCTGGTGATCGAGCTGGGAATCATCCTGGCCCTGCTGATCTCCTGGCAGTTCACCCTGGCCGAGTACGTCGGCGGGATCGTCATGATCGTGCTGCTGGCCTTCGCGTTCCGGTTCTTTGTCAGCCCGAACCTGGTCGCGGCGGCCAGGCGGCAGGCAGATCGCGGGCTGGCGGGGTCCATGGAGGGCCACGCGGCCATGGACATGAGCATCCAGTCCGGGGGCGGCTTCCTGCGGCGGCTGCTGAGCCGCAACGGGTACACCGCGGTCAGCCACATCTTCGTGATGGAGTGGGCGGCCGTCATCCGGGACGTGATCGGCGGGCTGCTTATCGCCGGGGCGATCGGCGCCTGGGTGCCGGACTCCTTCTGGCGGCACCTGTTCCTGACCGGTCATCCGCTGGCGGCCGCACTGTGGGGGCCGATCATCGGCCCGGTCATCTCGCTGCTCAGCTTCGTCTGCTCGATCGGCAACGTGCCGCTGGCCGCGGTGCTCTGGAACGGCGGGATAAGCTTCGGCGGCGTCACGGCGTTCGTCTTCGCCGACCTGATCATCATCCCGATCCTGATCATCTACCGGAAGTACTACGGCACGCGGATGATGCTGACCGTGCTGGGAATCTTCTACGCCACCATGGTCATCGCCGGGTACGTCGTGGAGTTCCTGTTCCGCGGCCTCGGGCTGGTCCCGGCCGAGCGGGCCGCCAGGGTCGGCGTGACCGGCGTCGAATGGAACTACACGACCGTCCTGAACATCCTCTTTTTGCTGGTCGCCGCCGCGCTGCTGGCCCGCTTCTTCCGGTCCGGCGGCGGGCCGATGCTCAGGATGATGGGCGGTCGCCCCGACGAGCATGCGCACCACGCTCACGTTCCCGGCGACCACGCAGACCATCCTGGCGACCATGCCCGCGCTCCCGGCGACCACGCCCAAGTTCCGGGCGACCACGCCGACCATCACGAGCCGGCGACCCGGCCTGGAATGAACCCCGGCCACCCCGGCTGATCGGCCGCCAGCCGCCGGGCAACAGCCCTACGGAACCACCGTCACCGGCCATTTCCCGGCCCGGACCAGCCGGGCGGCGAGCGACCCGACGATCCGGTGCCCGGCGTGCTCGGACGCTCCGACGACGACCGCGTCGGCCCGGCTCTGCGACGCGGCCCGGTTCAGTTCCGTCCATGGATCCCCGACCACCGCCCGGAACTCCAGATCCACCCCCACTTCGGCCGCACCGTCCCGCAGTCGCCGCTCCATGTCCTGCGCCGCCTGCGCGGCCGCCTCGTGCAGCGCGGCCGCCGCGCCGGGGACCGCGCCGATGTTGGCCGAGAGCGGCGAGACGAACACCGCGAGGAGGCGGCAGTGCTGCCGGCGGGCCAGGCCGGCCGCGTACGCGGCAGCACGCCAGGACGTCCGAGAGCCGTCCACGCCCACGAGAATGAGAGTCGGACCGTCTGATCCCAGCTCGAACCGACTGTCGGCGGCCACGAGCCCAGTCTGCCAGGACCGGCTTGCGCCGAAAACGCCCGACGATGTACGACGTCGGCGGCAAAGCGACCGGCGAGGCGCCGAGCTACGCCGCGCCGTCCCGCGGCTCGATGCCCTTCTGGCGCAGCAGCCCGCGCAGCCGTCCGACCTCGTCCGTCAGCCGGTGCAGCTGGTCGGCCAGCGCCGGAAGGTCGAGGTGCGCCGCGGCCCACTCCTTCTGGCGGGAGGCTTTGTCCGCGATCAGCTGGCGCTCCCGGTTGCGCAGGGCCGCGGCGTTCTCGTAGTCCTCGGCATCGACCGCGGACTCCTTGTCCCTGCGGGCCTGCGCGATCTGCTGATCTAGGTCGCGGACGTCCGGCCCGGTGCCTAGCCGTTGCTCCACCCCGGACAGCCGCGAGTCCATCTGCTCGATCCGGCGGACCAGTTCGGCGAGCAACCTGCTGTCCCCGCCCCCGGCCTCCGGGCCCGGCGCCCCGTCCGCGACCTCCGGCTCACCGTCGTCCTCGTTGCCGCCCAGCATCAGCAGCACCTGCTGACGCACCCGGCTCAGGTCCGCGCCGAGCTCCAGCAGCACCTGCGCCGCGGGCCCCTCGCCCTCGCGGATCAAGCTGAGCAGGAGGTGCTCGGTGCCGATGTGGTTGTGGCCAAGCTGCAGCGCCTCGCGCCGCGAGAGGTCCAGTGCCTTCTTGGCCCGCAGTGTGTACTCAGCGTGGGCAGCCGATGGCTCCGGGTACTCGCCGCTGATCTCCTCGATCTTCCGCCGGACGTCCTCGGCGCTGATCCCCAGCGATTCCAGCGCCTGAGCGGCCAGGCCGTCGCGCTCATGGATGAGGCCCAGCAGGAGGTGCTCGGTGCCGACGCGGTTGCAGTTGCGCATCCTGGCCTC